>CAYGCU010000046.1:0-5217 GCA_964348475.1 uncultured Candidatus Bathyarchaeia archaeon | reverse complement strand
TCTTCAACAGCTCTCTCATAGTTGGAGGTGGGATCAAATTCCAGCAAAAACTTGCGACCGAGAAGCTTCTGATGAGGCACATCAATTTGTTTGGAGAAGGCGTCTGCATATTCAAGAAGATCGATAAACCTTGTTGGCGCAGATTTTCCTCCACCGAGGGCTTTAAGGATATCGCTTGCCTGCGCCTCACTCATGTCTCCAACATTGACGGCAGTCAACTCGATGATGAAGGGTTCGTATAATACTCCTACACCAGCTCCCTGGGATCCCCATCTTGGATCGTCCCAGTAGTCTACAAATGTTTGCCATTGACCGTTGAGGAAGGAGAAGTCGCCAACGTCAACGAGTTCTCTAAAATGTTTATATCCCTTCCTCTTGGCTTCAGCCCGCTCATCAAGTTCCCTTTTGATTACCTCTTCTTTGTCGAATTTGCCTTCAGGCAGGTAATACTCGGTTAGACTCTTCAAGAATAATGTGCCGTTTCTTTCATACTTTTCGACGTTGATTCCGTGTTCCTTAAGCTTGACTCTCACGATTTCGCGCTCCTCATCTGGGTAAAGGTAAAAGATCCAGTCGCCGCCGTCTATGCCCTCGCGTATAAAAGCTAAGAAGATTTTCATCTTGTCCGCGGCTGACGTGTACGTCGCAACAGCCACCTCCCCCTCTCTCATGCTGAGGACAGGTCCAGCCTCAACTCGAAAAGAAGGCTGCTTCCTCGTCCGCCGCAAAAAGTTTTTAATGAAGCTTGGCATGGGTGCAACCTACTGTAACTGTCATGAAATAACCCTCGTATTTGATGTTTCTGAATTCAGAATCTTATTTTTGAACGTCTTCTGAGTGGACCACGATTGTGGAAGTCACGGAGAAAACTGAAGACGTACAAGCGTGGTTGTTTAGAGTAAGGCCATTAACTCTTTTGGATACCTTATCCCCATTAACTCCTTGTAACGAATCAACAGGATGTCGTTGTTTGTAGCCTGTTGTCCATCTGTTATGAAGACAGGTCGAGCGTTGACGATTTCACCAATGCTGACAATCTCCTTTGTTCTTTGATCAACATCCTGCTCCTTTCCATCTGTAATCCCACCGATGATGTTCAGCTGTTCCTCGGGAAACTGAACTATGAAGTCGAAGGGCGCTCTTTCTGTTGGGGTGACACTAATACTGAAGTGGGAAAGCTTCTTCAAAACAGCTTTTAGAAAGCGATTCTTGACGATCATGCGTTTAGTGGCAGCGAGAAATCCGCCATGTTGAAATCCCTTTTTGAACACGTCGATGGGCTGCACCAGTGGAGCGCCTAGAATCCATTCAAGCTTGTAGGCAACGGAAACTGAGGCCTTAGCCATGCTCTTTTCATAACCATACAAGGTTCTTCGGGATATTCCAACCATCTCTGCCAGCTTGCCAACGGACAGCCCAAGCTTCTGCCTTTTTTTTCGGATTGTGCCTCCATCCAGCTTGACGTAGTATCCTCCCGGTCCGGCCTCCACCAGAGGATACATTTTGCGGCAAACGATGTTTTCCAGCGTCTTAAGGTTGAGGGTGTATATGTTGTATCTTGAGTAAACGGTATCGTCTTCGAGAGGTTTGTCGCGCGATTTTTCCCCGATGAAAAGTAGAGCGGCTGAGAAGCACTTAGAGATAGTTTGGAGCTCTGAGGCAGCCTTCACACAAATGTTTCCGACATTGGCAGGTACCCCCATGAAGGCGAGCTGTTTTTCTCTCCTAGCCACAAGGTCAAAACAACCCGGTCTTGCGACGCATCTTTCAGATATCTGAAAGCCGGCTTCTTTCAGAATGGACTCGGTGGCTTCCAGCGTTTCCGCCCGCTTCATCATCTTCTTTCAGCCGTCAGAAAACCATCCAGATTGTCTCATATAAAGGTTAACGGAAAACTATATATTCGAAATCTCATCTCCAGTTTGGCAACCATGTTATGCTCTCATCCTATGCTCAAATGTTGAGCCACGATCATGGCGTGTGCCTTGTCGTAGGGTTCTAGGTGCACGACTTCCTCTATTTGAAAACCGCGGGCCTTTAGAGTGCCTATTTCTTGCTTATATACTTCAGAAGGCTCCTTGGTAACATCAATGCTCTGAGCCTTTATGGCCAACATGATCCACCCTTCGTTCATTAGGAACAAATCGGCGTTGTCCGCCAACACTCTGGCTTGCTCGGGCTGAGCAATGTCACAGTAGATATCGTCAACCTTCCCCATAAGCATTGAGTATCGTTCTGGTAGTCGAGCGTCTGCTAGTATGGGAGAGATGTTGGGCCGGAACTGACAGACGTTGTTAGTCAGCTCTCGGATGGCGCGGGAAGCAAACTCTATGCAGTACACATGTCCGTTTTCTCCAACGATGTCGGAAACGTGGCTGGCTGTGGTTCCGGATGCAGCTCCCAGGTAAAGAACCTTGTGGGTGGGTTGAATAGTAACGGTTTTCAAGTTCTTCAGAACGGCAGCGGCGAGTTTGCTTCTAAAAGGGTCCCAGAGCCTGTACTCCACGCCCATACATCTGACCAATCGCTCGCCGTAAACGTTTTTTCCCGGGGCAAAGTTTTTGGTAGCCAATCTCTGGGTTCCGTCCTCGAGTGTGGCCCAATAAATTTCTGGAAACTTTGGGTGTGCCTTAACCTTTACGGCCACGCTTCTTTCTCCTGTGCGGTCTTTCCATCCGAGGTCGCTTGAGCGGGGGTTCCTTGTACCTTTCGTGAATCTCTGATATTCTCTTCTCAAGACCCACCTGCAGCCTATCTCCTGCGTACTTGCCGCTGAAGGCGTCGGTTCGAGCAGCTATGGCCAGCTTTCCAGCCAAAGCTCGGGCCACCTTCCCTCTCTGCCAACGCTTCGCCTCTTGAATAAGAGAGTGCTGGAAGATTATCCCATGCTTTGGAGGACGAGTTCCGGTTTTAAGCGCTCTAAACAAGGCTTTTTCAGCACCCAACACTTGGATAGTGCTCGCCGGCATCTTAGCCATGTTGTTCAGCCCGCCTGCGAGAGCTATGAGCCTTGCCCCCAGCAGCGAACCAGCCAAAGCGCGAATGTTTGGTGCAACATCGCCCATGACTGAATCCAAGTAGCCCTCCAGTTTTTGCCTTACATCATAAAGGTTGAGCGTGTTCTTACACATGGTCTGTATCTGATCTATATCTCCCTCGCCAAACTCGGCACCCATAGATACCTCTGCAGCCTTGGCTAAGCGCTGAGCTTTGGTTTTAGGCAGACCTTCTTTTTGCAGATTCTCCAAAGTGAAGTTTTTCCTTCCTCCCAAGTTGGCTACGAGACGCGCGTGCGTTTCATGTTTCTCTACTAGTCGGTCCAGCTCTGGGAAGTGGAGGCCATACCATTCACGGACTCTGCTCATAAAAAGGTTTGAAGTCTTGTCTAGGTCGTCGATTGTTTGGATCACCTGAGCCACAACCAAATCTCGTTTTTCAACAGCCCTCTTAACTCTCATCTTGGTGAGCTCCATGGAAACCCTGTGAGTCCATTGGCGAAGCTCTGCCGCCTGTCTTACAAATCCCGTGTCCACGGCGAACTTGTCAAGATTCCTACGTAACATTTCACCCGCCTCCGAAGGTTTCGCCACATCAACGCTGATGTTCAGGTTTTCACGGGCGTTCCGAGCCATCTCTGAACTCTCGAACACAAAGGTCGTGTAGCCCTTAGCCTGCAACCTTTCCACTAACGTGGCTATTTCATTCACAACCTTTCCAGCCTCGATTTTTCCAAGCTTCTCCGCTGTTTCTCTAGGATTTTTTGGGAAGAAAACTTTGTCAACAAGTTCGTTGGCTTCTCCGAAGCCGAAAACGCCCATTACACACTCAACTATGGTCGCCTTCATGTGGTTTCCCCATCATCGAAACTTCTCAGCTTGTTCTGCACTAACCTTTATCTTAACCACTGAAATAACTTTACTGCAATAGAGGCGTATCTTAATGCCAAGTCGACTTGATACAGAAATAGCGGGGTTAAAGCTCAAAAATCCAACAATGCTCGCCGCTGGCATTCTCGGGTTGTCAGGAGCATTCTTGAGGAAAATTGCTGAGGCTGGCGCTGGCGCTGTCGTCACCAAATCTGTAGGGTTAAAACCGCGCATGGGCTATCCCAACCCTACTGCGGTTCAGGTTGACTGCGGTCTGCTAAACGCCATGGGACTTCCCAGCCCGGGCATCCATAATTTTGGCGAGGAAATTGAGGAAGCAAAGAAGGGAGGAGTCCCAGTCATCGTAAGCATTTTCGGCTTCTCGCCTGAAGATTTCGCTGAGGTGGCGAGGGAAGCAGTTGAAGAAGGCGCAGACGCATTAGAACTGAACGTTTCATGTCCCCACGTTGAAAAAACTGGATCTGAAATCGGACAAAGTCCAAGTTTGGTGGCGGAAGTTGTTAAAGAAGTGAAAAACAAGGTGGATAAGCCTGTTTTTGCGAAGTTAACCCCGAATGTCGCTGACGTTGCGGCAGTGGCGGAAGCAGCAGCTAAGGCTGGTGCGGATGCCGTTACCGCCATCAATACGGTTAGGGCTATGACAATTGACATTGAAACAACCTGGCCAGTGCTGGCGAATAGGATCGGCGGGTTGTCTGGGCCAGCTATAAAGCCTGTAGCCGTTAGGTGCGTGTATGAAATTCATCGTAGAGTTGATGTTCCAGTGGTTGGTTGTGGGGGAATAATCACGTGGCAGGACGCTGTGGAGTTCATGTTAGCCGGGGCCTCAGCGGTTCAGGTAGGGACAGCAGTCGCCTTTGAAGGATTAGACGTTTTCAGATCCATTGCGGAAGGAATTGATTCTTACCTTGAAAGAGTGGGCTTTGGGAGCGTGAAAGAAATTGTCGGTTTATCTCACCAACATTAACCGCCCTAGAATTGTGAGAATTCGGGGAGTTAGAGAGGAGAATTCAACAGTCAAAACCTTCGTTTTCCAAGACAAACACTGTTCAGAAGCTAAGCCAGGACAGTTTGTGATGGTTTGGATTCCACGAGTCGACGAGGTTCCCATGAGCCTCTCATCCATTAATTCAGACGGGCTTTCCTCCATAACTGTGGCTGAGGTTGGCGAAGCCACTCAAGTTCTTCATGAGAGGAAGGTTGGCGACTTACTTGGGATACGTGGACCCTACGGAAACGGCTTCGCTTTAGCCAGCGGGCAGGTAATGATTGTGGGGGGTGGAACAGGATTAACGCCTCTCGTTCCCTTAGTTGAGAGTCTTTTGAAACT
>CAYGCU010000045.1:2027-5288 GCA_964348475.1 uncultured Candidatus Bathyarchaeia archaeon | reverse complement strand
CATATGGCTGGCAGATTTCTCGAAATGTTCAGACCTCTTTCAAGGATCATGCCTGAGGTTAAGCCTCCAGAGCGTAGGGTAGGGTTCAACGAAAAGCTTTTTTGGACTGCTCTGGCACTTGCACTCTACCTCGTAATGAGTGAGGTGCCGCTCTACGGCATCGGATTGGGCGGGGAAGACCCATTCCGCTACCTGCGGGTAATTTTTGCCTCTCGTCGAGGATCCTTGATGGAATTGGGGATCGGTCCAATCGTAACTGCAGGGCTGATAGTGCAGCTTCTCACCGGATCCGGAATGGTGAGCGCAGACTTTACCAATCCTGCAGATCGGGCTCTCTTCACTGTTGCTAGTAAGGTTTTCTCGATAATTTTCATTGCCTTTCAAGCTTCTGCGTACATAATTGGAGGGATTTTCCAAGTTACAGATGTGAGGGTGGCCATCATAATCTTCATTCAACTCATGGTCGCTGGGTTAGTGCTGATGCTTCTTGACGAGTTGATACAGAAGGGGTGGGGAATCGGGAGCGGAATCAGCTTGTTTATCCTAGCCGGGGTGGCTCAAAGCATCATGTGGTCCAGTTTGGCTCCGACACCCGGTTGGATGCATGCAGACGGAAATAGCTTTGGGGCATTCGTCGCAATTGCTCAAATAATCCCACGCATTATGGTTGGCTCGCGTATTGTTGTTGGAGACCCCCCTACAGATTATGGACCTTGGTCTTGGTCAAACCTTTTTGTTAGACCGATAAATCCAGCCTTACCTGCCCTCTTGGGATTTCTTGCGACAGTCGCCGTCTTTCTTATAGTGATCTACTTTGAGGGAGTCAGGGTTGAGCTTCCCATAGCTTATGCTGGCTATCGCGGATTTCGCGGTCGATATCCAATAAAGCTTCTTTATGTTTCCAACCTGCCCGTAATTTTTGCTGCGGCTCTTTTCGCAAACGTTTACTTCTTTTCCCAACTCCTTTGGAGCAATTATAATCGAAACAACACCAACTTCTGGTTAAACCTTCTCGGTCAGTATAAGACAGTGACAGAGGGTGGACAGACTCGAATTGAACCTATAAACGGCCTTGTGTATTACGTGATCTCCCCTCAAAACCTGTCGCAAGTTATAGAAAACCCGGCAAGAGCGTTAATATTCACCGGTATCATGGTTGCGTTCTGCATCGTGTTCTCTATCACGTGGCTTGAGGTGGGGGGCTTAGGTCCGAGAACCGTGGCGAAGCAACTCGTGGACTCTGGGATGCAGATTCCAGGGTTCCGAAGATCCCAGAGACCAATTGAGCTTCTTCTCAAGCGCTACATTCCGGTGGTCGCTATACTTGGAGGAATCATAGTAGGGTTGATCTCTTCGGTTGCAGATTTCTTCGGGGTCTTCGGGTCGGGGATGGGTGTTCTGTTGTCCGTGGGCATCCTGTATCAGTATTACCAGCTTCTGATGCAGGAGCGAGTTGCGGAGATGTATCCAGCTCTTCGCGGTCTTCTGGGAGGATGACATGTTGGGCATGGTTGTAATTGTAACAGGGATACCTGGAACGGGCAAATCAACCGTTTGCAACGAACTCCTAGAGCTTGCTGAGCGGGCTGGGAGAAAGGTTGAAGTGATAAACTTTGGGACGGTCATGGTGGAGCTTTCCAAGAAGCGCGGTGAGTTCCTTCACAGGGATGAGTTGAGGAAGTCGAAGCTCTCTTTCCAACGTAGCCTTCAAGCGGAAGCTGCAAAGGTTATCTCCCAGAGGGCGGTGGACGCTGAGGGAGACGTTATCGTGGACACGCACATGTCGATAAAAACGGTGGAAGGATATTGGGCGGGTCTGCCGCTCCCGGTGTTGAAGCTTTTGAATCCAGACATGTTCGTTTTGGTTGAGGCTGAGCCTCATGAGGTGCTTCCTCGGAGGGTTAGGGACAAAACTCGCAGGAGAGACAAGGTCTTGGAAGGTGAAGTAGCGGAGGAACTTCTTTTTTCAAGGCTTATGGCTGCTACTTGCTCGGTCCTGACTGGCGCCTCCGTGAAAATTGTTAAAAACCCAAGCGGAAAACAGGTTGAAGCAGCTAAAGAGATTCTAAGGGTGCTAAGGTGATTGTATGCTTCCCGAATGGTTGGCGGTCCGCCCGGCTTCAACGATTTTCGTCATATGCGTCTCTCTGCTTCTCGCGTTCCTCAGTACTTCGATTAACCGTCTTTTTACCGATAAGGAGAAACTTAAACAGGTTAGGGGTTGGAAACGGGAGGTTGACGCTTGGACTGCTGACCGTATTAAGGCGATGCGTAGTGGCGATCAGGAGCTGCTTAAAAAGGTTAAAAAACAAGAAAAACGAATTAAACAACTCCAGGCCAAGATGCTTTCGCAGTCGGCTTCGCAAATGAAAGTGCTCCCCATCACAATGGTCCTCTTCTTTGCCATCTGGGGTTTCATAACTGGCAGACTTCTCTACTGGAAACTGTTTGACACCCCTTTTAGCGTTCCAGTAACCGTTGCCTATCTTCCATGGTTTAATGGGCCTCTTCCCTTAGATTTCTTCTCGTGGTACCTCATTTGCTCTATGCTGTTTGGATTCCTCTTTTCGCGCTTGTTTGGCTTGGGGATGGGGGCGACCGAGTAGATGCCCAGGCCCTCCCTGCGAACGAGAAGTAGGAAACGCCGTTCTCTCCGACTGCCAGGGGGTCGCAGTAAAACCCACTATAAACGGGAGAAGACCAGTGTTTCACGGTGCTCTAGGTGTGGTCAGCCCCTCTCAGGTGTTCCCCGCTCAACTCCATCTGAGCTTCGAAAGCTTACAGCGAGTAGAAGGAGGCTGGAGCGCGTGTACGGCGGCCAACTCTGCCACAACTGCGTCAGAGGGCTGTTGAAGCAGGCGGTGAGGAGTGCCTAGACGTGGCTCAGAAGGGGCGGAAACAGAGGAGGATTGTGATATGCGTGACTGGAATGTCTGGGTGTGGGAAGAGCACAGCGGCTAGAAGGTTGGCTAAAAAGTATGGGCTTAGGTATTTTTCCGGCGGGGATATGTTGAAGGCCCTAGCCGTCAAAACCGGATACAATCCGCGTAAGAGGGGATGGTGGGAAACCGAGGAGGGAAGGGGTTTTCTTCGGCAGAGGACGAGGAACCACGAGTTTGATAAGAGGGTGGACGAGGAGCTAATGAAATGGGCGAGAAGGGGAAACGTTGTTTTAGACAGCTGGACCATGCCTTGGCTGTTGAAGGAGGAAGCCTTTAAGGTGTGGCTGGAAGTCTCCACGGATGAGAGGGCTAGGCGACT
>CAYGCU010000045.1:0-1927 GCA_964348475.1 uncultured Candidatus Bathyarchaeia archaeon | reverse complement strand
AACATGAGTCACATTGAGCCGACTGAGAAGAAGATTGAGATTAAGCGTGGATATAGCGACGAAGAGATTGTTTCTGTGATTGATTCTGAGACGATGAGTTTTCTTCGTGAACCCGTTAAGATTAAGGTTTAGTTTTGGGTAGTAGTGTCTGTCTTTTTAGACCTCCCTATAATTTCTTATAGCCCCCTCTCCTCTCTCAACAGGGAAACCATGAGTGCGCGCTAAAAACTCGAGAGGTCTGGCTTGAATTAGATTGTTTCAGCGATTCAAGTGTGTTAGCTTTCCGTGAGACTATACTGGCGATTAACGCAGGAAACCTTCTCCTTTTCAAAAAGTCTCCGCAACGCCTTAAAAACAGCTTTCTCCGGCTTCCCAACTTTAGCCGCTATCTCCTTTAACGTCATGGAAACGCCAGAATCCTTCAATAATGAAATGATTTCGTCGTCAAGTTTAGCCACTTCTACCACCGAAGACTAGGATTAATCAAGAGAACTATTTTAGACTTACACCCTCAACATCGATTTGTGCGTGTAGCATTAAAAAATATTAAGGATGTATCAGCGATCAATAGTTTGGCTTCATAAAGTTTTTTTTATTCAAAATCTCGATTTGAATGGTGTATCATATGAGCAAAAAGAAACTTCATTATGGGGTGCGCTTACGCATAGATCAACTGAAATATCTGAAAAGTGTTCAGAATCCTTCACAGTGGATAAGAAAGGCAGTTGATGAAAAGCGAAAGCGCGAAGAAAAGAAACGTAGATCTAAATAACAACCTAACATGAGAAACATGTGCTTCGCCCGCGGCTGGTATGTGGGAGAGGAGGATCCCATTAGACGCACGCGCGCCCGAACCGAGTCGGCACCCAAACACGCTCAAGCGTTTGCGCACACGCGCACGGCCACTCAAGGTTCTTCGGACCTCCTCCCCCACAGAAGGCGAGGCCAGAAAAACATGAATAACTGTTAATTGTTGACAAGAATATGTAAATAAAGCTTGTTGTACAAATGTTTCCTCCGCTTTTTCCTCCACAGCAAACTCCCGCGCGCGCAAAACATAAAACAGTTTGCTGACAAGTTTTCGTATTTAGTGGCTACGTTGGGATTGTTTCAAAAATTTGGGAAATACTACGATTTAATCTATCGAGAGGTTGTGGATTATGAAGGCGAATGCAACTTTGTCGAAAAGGTCTTCAAAACTTTTTGCAGAGAAAAACCGAGGAAAATATTGGACTTGGGTTGTGGAACAGGTTCCCATGCTTTGTTCCTCGCACAGCGAAGTTATGAAGTTACAGGAATTGATGTGTCAAATGTTATGATTGAAAGAGCAAGAAAGAATGCCGAAGAGGCAAACATCAAAGCAGATTTTTTGGTTCAAGACATGAGAACTATCAAGCTAACCGAGAAATTCGATTGTGCAATTTGCATGTTTGGAGGATTCGGCTATCTTCCTACTTATGCAGATTTGGTGAAACTTTTTTCCAGTTTGACACGCCATCTCAAAGAACGTGGTTTGTTCATTTTTGAATTTTGGAGTGTTGGAGGTTTAAAGCCATCGCCTTATAGAACTTGGCTGAAGAGGCAAGATAAGAATTCAACTTTGTATCGCATGACCGAGTCAAACTTCAGTCCTGAAACGAACATTCTGACCATAGATATGCATTTTATTGTGATTCACAACGGGAAATCGGTTGACATCTTCGAAGAGAAGCATCCGATAAGGTGTTACACCGTCGCCGAGATGCGACACTATGTTAATAGTAACAATTTTGAACTTCTATCTGTCTACAACTGGGATACTGAAAACAAGATGGAATTCACAGAACCAGAAAAGGATACATTCCGGATCATGGCCATTGCAAGGTCAAAATAAACCGTGTGCGCGCAGGATAAAGAGGAACAAATTAAGAAAGTGGTGTCGTTACTG
>CAYGCU010000044.1:0-5323 GCA_964348475.1 uncultured Candidatus Bathyarchaeia archaeon | reverse complement strand
TTAGGAGGTGAAAAAAACGCGCCTGTTCCATTGTGCAAGTGACGAGGAAATAAAGAAAGGCGAAACCACTGATGTTTATTTCGCCAGAACCAAACAGATTCTTGAAGCGAAGAAGTTAGGCAAACTTCGAGTTCTGGCTGAGGTTACATCCGGCAAACTTCCCAGAGAATGGCCTTGGGGAATTCTCTGCGGCATCGAGGAGGAGGCCCGCCTGTTCGAGGGATGTCCCGTCAACGTCTATGCCATGCCTGAGGGAAGTGTCTTTTTTCACACTGACATTCGGGGAGTCCGAGAGCCCCTCATGGCTATTGAAGGCCCCTACGGGGAGTTCTGCCTCCTCGAGACCCCTCTGTTAGGCCTGATCTGTCAGGCATCGGGAGTGGCAACAAGAGCTGCAAGGGTAAAAAAGGCTGCGGGCGAAAAACTTGTCGTGGCCTTTGGAATTCGCCGCATGCACCCAGCCTTGTCTCCAATGCTGGATCGAGCCGCCTACATAGGCGGTCTAGACGGAGTTTCCAGTCTCTCAGGAGCTAAGGCTGTAGGAGCCAAGCCAACGGGAACCATGCCTCACGCTCTCATCATCGCGTTTGGCGATCAGATGAAGGCTTGGAAAGCTTTCGACGAGGTCATGCCGCCAGAAGTTCCGAGGGTAGCCCTTGTGGATACCTACTTTGACGAGAAGATTGAGTCGATAATGGCTACAGAAGCCTTGAAAGACCGTCTATACGGCGTGAGACTCGACACACCCGGGTCAAGGAAGGGAAACTTCCCGGAACTGGTTCGAGAGGTTAGGTGGGAACTGGATGTGAGAGGCTACAGTCACGTCAAGATTTTCGTCTCTGGAGGTCTCGACGAAGAAAAAGTTAGGGTTCTGAGCGAAGCTGGGGCAGACGCCTTCGGCGTTGGAACTTCCGTCAGCAACGCCCCCACCATAGACTTTGCCATGGATATTATAGAACTTGAGGGAAAACTGGTGGCAAAAAGAGGGAAGCTTGGTGGAAAAAAGCAGGTTTGGAGGTGCCAGAAATGTATGGTTGACAGCGTGCTACCCTTTACGTCTCCTCAACCAAGTTGCCCAGAATGTGGAGGCAAGACGCAGTCCATGCTAAAGCCCCTCATAGAAAAGGGGAAAATCGTTGCGAAGCTTCCGAAGCCCCGTGAAATCCGTCGGTACGTTCTGAAACAGCTGGAGAAGCTTTCTATCGACGGTTCTTAGCAAAGCTTATTTTATTTCAGCTTCACAAAGGATTGCAGTTGCGGTGTGAGATGAAGTTTTCGTTCATAAACCCGAGTCCAGCTCCGGACACCCCGGACATGGTTGTAACTGCATGGCCACCGTTAGGCATTCTGTATTGTGCAGGGGTTTTATTGAGTGAGGGAATCGAGGTGTCCGTACTGGATCAGGCGGCCAAGGGATTCTCCATGAAACAGACCTTGGACTGGGTGAAGAAGGAAAACCCCGACATCCTCGGTTTTTCAATTTTGAACAGCTCTGCTGGAGAGGCGATAAAGCTTACGGGATGTGCGAAAGCGGATAACCCAAACCTAACAACAGTTTTCGGAAACTACCACGCAACTTTCAACGCCGAAAGAATTCTTAACAAATATCCCTTCGTGGACGTGATCGTCCGAGGGGAGGGGGAGTACACCTGTCTTGAGTTAGCAAAGTGTTTGGAAAAGGGTGATGACCTACGAAAGGTCAAGGGTATAACGCTTAGGAAGAGTGGAAAAGTTGTGTCTTCGCCAGAGAGACCACTAATCAAAGATGTAGATGCTCTCCCCTTCCCAAATCGTAACCTCATGGGCGCTCAATACAGTTCAACCATCTACGGGGTGAAGGTTGCCACCAAAAAATTCTCCACTCTGGTTTCGTCTCGCGGCTGCCCATTTAGATGTACCTTCTGTGGATGTAGAAAATTTGCTCGGGGAATATGGAGGCCCAGATCAGTTGAAAACATCGTGGCAGAACTAGAGTTTCTGCTAAGTCAAGGCTACGAACAGTTTCTCTTTGTAGACGACAACTTCACCCTGAACCAGAAGAGGGTGGCGGAATTCTGTCAAAGTGTGAAAAAGGAGGGAATGGACATTCAGTGGTTCTGCGACTCAAGGGTGGACAACTGCCGGTACGACGTGTTTAGGCAAATGGTAAAGGCCGGCTGCAAAATCCTCTACTTTGGCGTGGAAAGCGCCAACCAGAGAATTCTGAACTACTACAAAAAGGGGATAACCCCAGACGATTCTAGGAGCGCAGTTCAAAAGGCTAGGAAAGCAGGCGTCGACGTTATTGTAGGCTCCTTTATACTTGGGGCTCCAGATGAAACCAAGAGGGAGATCCAGAACACCCTACAGTTTGCGCACGAACTCGACATCGACGTGCCCCAGCTGAATATTCTTGGAGCCTTCACGGGAACCGACCTCTGGAGCGACTTGGTGGCCAAAGGCTTTGTTGACGAGGATCAACTTTGGGAAACTGGAGTCTACGTTCCAAAGGTTTCACCTCACACTGTTCCTTTTGAAGAGATCCGCTCTATGATCTATGATTATTTCAGAGCTTTCTATCTCCGTCCCAAGTTGTTGCTGACAGAAATATTGAGGACGATGAAGAGCTCATACAGGTTTGCAGGACTTATCAACAATATGGCTAGGTTCAACCATATTGTGGATACCGTGAAGCAAGGGGTTATGCTCGACTAAATTTTGGAACACAAAGTCCACAAAACCAAATAGTGTCGCGTATTAAAGAGACTTAAGCGAATTTACGCCGGGGTCGGGCTGAAAGTGCTCAAATAGTTTCGTATTTTTGGTCCTGACGTTTCATGGAAAATTTTAAGTTCTCTTAAACAGACATGATTCAAGAAGGTGACTAGACGATGGTACTTGCTTATGTTTTGATTACAATACAGTCAGGCTCGGAGAAGGAAGTGTTGAAGAAGGTTTCCAGTTTCAAGGAAACTCTGGAGGTAGACATGGTGTACGGAGAATACGATGCCATCGTAAAGGTGCAGGTTGAGGAGCTGGCAGATTTGGAAGGATTCTTGTCAGAGAAACTTAGAGCATTACCGAACATCTTTTTGACAACAACCATGATTGTGGCTAAACAATACAAAGAAAAATAACACGCATTTCATCTGCGCGCGTCCAATTGGAAAGGAGGTATTTGTTCAGTTACTAACTGAGTGGTTTCTACCCTCCGCCTACGGGAGGGATGATTGCAACGCTGTCTCCTTCCCTCAACCTCGTTTTGAAACCCTGCATTGTTGTTATGCTCCTGCCGTTTACTAGAAACTGCAGGTAACTTCGCACCTTTCCAGCCTCGTCGTACACGTAGTTAATGAACTGGCGGTCGTGTTTTTTTGAGAGTTTTTCCAAGAGTTTGCCTACGGTGAGGTCTTCTGACGATTTGATTTCCTCTTTTCTTTTCCCTGTTATTTCTCGCAAGGTGGTGAAGAACTTCACTGTCACCTTCATTTCGTGGTTTCCTCGCGGTTAACTGTTCTGTTGATAGTCTCTTCCATGTTGTGACCGTGGCAGTACACGAGAGCCTTCTTGATTCCTTTGACTTTCAAAGCGGATTTTTTGATGTCTATGGCGAATTTAAACGCTATGGGACAAAAAGGACTTGTCGGCACAAAGTCTATCTTCACGACTCCGGCTTCTTGTTCCTTTACGTCGGTGATTATGTTCATCTCGCCGAAAGTTAACCCTGTTTCCGGGTCCACCAGCTTCTCCACCTCGGCTCGCACCTTTTTTTCTCGGTCTGTCAAGTCTCTCAACCCATCACAAATCTTGCTCGCTGAAGCTCTAAAAGATATAGATTTGCTCATCCTAATAAAATTGTAGGCTTGTGTATTAAAACATTTAAACGAGCGGACTCCCACTTAAAAGGTAGAGCCAAAACGACCGCGTGAGACGTTAACTATGAACATGGACTACAAGGAAATGTTGAAACGCGCACGCACCCAGCTTCCACACGAAGTGTTTGAGCGCAAACGGTTTGAACTTCCCCGACCCCACGGCTCTACTATCGGAATGCGAACAATACTTCACAACTACAAGGAAATCTGCGACGCGCTTAACCGAGATCCGCGTCACATGCTGAAGTTCTTATCCAAGGAGATGGCTACTGCCGGGACCATAGATAGGACGCGAGCTATTTTTCAAGGGAAGTTTCGCCGTGACACCTTTGAAAGGTTGATCAAAAGATATGTTGACGACTTCGTTTTGTGTCCTGTCTGTAAGCGTCCAGACACGAAGATTGTAAAAGAGAAACGCCTATCATTCTTATTATGTGAGGCGTGCGGAGCACGATCATCCGTAAGATCCGTGTAAAAGTGCTGAACGTTGGAAGTCTACGTGAACATGCGAAAATGGGGCCACTACGTGCTTCTTGCTACCTGTGACGCTGAACTACTGGGCAAGGTTCTCCGGGAAGGCAAGATCGTTTTTGAGGTGCGAGAAGAATTCTACAAAGGATCGAAAGTGAGCGTGGAGGAGGCTATTGACCTCATGAGGCAATCCACCGTAGTGAACATGGTTGGAAAACGCATAGTAGACAAAGCCCTAGAGAAGGGAATAATTCACCCCGAAGCGATTCTGCAGATTTCAGGAGTCCCCCATGCGCAGATCGTCAAATTTTGAACTGACAGTACGCGCGCGCTGGGGTGTGCACCACAAAAAGTTGATAAATAAGAAAGCGTCAAGATGATGCGTTATGACGGTAATAGAAGACGTTTTCTCTTCTAAGGGGCGGATGAAAATTCTGAAAGTTTTGGCTGATGTTGGAGAGTTAAACGTCTCAGAGATTGCGAGGCGAGCTGGTTTGAATTATGCTACGACAAATCAGCATCTGCTGGTTCTGGAAAGCCACGGCCTCGTCAGGCATAAGAAGTTTGGGAGGACTCGCATCTTTCGTTTAGACGAGGAAAATCCTGTAACGATGATGATCAGGGAACTCATAGAATCTTGGGAACAAACCAAATAAGCGCCCATGCGTGCATGCATGCGATTTGGACTTTAGCGAAGCAAATAGGTTGCGCGCAAAATACGGCGAAAACGTTGACGTTGTAAGCGTTAAGTCAGTGAAGTATGGGGAGAAATGCTTGATACAACAACCGCGTGTGCACAATTTAAATAACTCCACCAACTTCATGGTGTTCTATAAGGAGGATTCGAATGCGCAAGGTTGAGGCTCTTGTCAGAATCGAAAACGTCGTGGGAACTGCCACGTTAAATCAGAGGATTGACCTAAACGCAGTGGTGAAAGGCAATCCAGGCGTTGAGTACCGTCCAAAACAGTTTCCGGGACTGGTTCTCAGATTAAAGA
>CAYGCU010000043.1:0-5515 GCA_964348475.1 uncultured Candidatus Bathyarchaeia archaeon | reverse complement strand
TAATTTTTATAGGCGCATTCTACGTCTTGTGGCGTAGCCTATCGCCTATGTTCGCACGCGCTTAACCTGCCCCCTTTTTTCTGCTTGCGTATATATAGAAAATGCTTTTGCATCATATAGAAAATACTTTCTCAAGGCTTATTAGTTGAGAATATGAAGGGTTAGTTGAGGAGGGTCGCTGAAAAGAGAAAGGAGTTTCTTTTCGGGGTATAAAAACTTTCCTCCCCAACTAACTCCAGAGGCCACGTTTTCCGAATATATAAACTTAACGGCTTAACCTTCCCTCTTTTTTATGTTACACGCGCGCAAAATGTTTTAAGTTTTATCCAAGAGATAGATCTGTCGAGGATTTGAATGTCTGAAAAAGAAAAAAAACCAGTCTCAGCCATGGAGTTGCTAATCAGCGTTGTAGGCTTAATCATAGCGATAATCTTAGCTGTCTTTGCCTTGGGAATTGCCAACTGGGGAATAGAACTTTTCGGGATAAGTGGAGATATGTCAAGAGCAGCAGCATTGATAGCAGTTGCGATAATAATAGGACCAACCATAGCGGCGTTCGCCACAAAAAAATACTTCTAAATAGGTTTGCGCCCTCAACCTTCCTCCTTTTTTATGCGCGCGCGCATCAGCTGATCCTACTCTCATCCCTTCTTTGCACGAGCTGACTTTTTCTTGCTCTGGGACCTCAGTTTACCCTCTTCCAAGCTGAAAGCCTTTTTTAATTCGTCGAAGTACCAAGCCCTTTGGGACGCGTAATGAATTGCCAAACCAATTCCGAAAATGAGCGATACGAGTCCAACAACCGTCAAGGCCATGCCTAAAAGACCATGTTTTTCGGTCAGGTGATAAGGTAAGAAAAGAAACCATTGGATATTGCTTGTTGTCGTAACTGTTACTAAGATTCCTCCAACAAGTAAAACCGCTCCCAGAACTCCTATCAAAAGGGAAACAGATTCGTTGTGCCTAGATTCTTCCGCTCTCTCATGCAAATAACTGGTGAAAGTTATCACGGTTCGCACCTGCTTTGAAATGGTGAGAATGGTGACTCTATGTAAACTTTGTTAATTATCAATTCACATGACAAAATCTTAGTGGCAATACAGTTTTCTAGATAGCTTATTGCCAAATAATGCGCGCGCGCATAGTAGAACGTTATACCTGTAGCAAATCACTTTGCGCGCACTGTTCTTCATCGTCCAATACGCTCCTTTTCAGCGCGCATGTCTCTATTTATGATTACCTTGTTTGTCATTCCGTAGCTTTTTCTGACTATTAAACCCTTTAGCTCCAGATAATCCAGAATTCGTGTAATCTTTGCTTTCGAAAAACTCGTTTGTAAATGCAAGTCGTTTTGTAGAATCTCTCCCCCAGATTCAATTATCTTGCTGAAGACCTTCCTTTTGTCGCCGTCTAGGAGACGACGGGCAAATTTTATGTCAAGTTCTGAAGCATCTTTTTTCTCAACAGTTGGTAGAGCATTTCGAGTTTCAGCAAAATCTGAAAACACCAAATAGAAACTGCTAACAGCTAGGATGACGGTGGAAACGCTGATAATAAGGACATCAATTTGAGTATATCTGAAGATTTGCCCCACGACGATAGGTTCTTCGCCTGGAATGACTATTTGAATCGGAGTAGGCATCAAGAACTTACTGACTAATGTAAACGCCGACAAAGCGAACAATATGGCCATAATCACGGTCTTTCGGTTTGTCCTCATCTTGCCCACCATGAACAAACGGATTGAGCAAAAAAGAGGGGGGATGTTGAAGTTGTGTGTGATATCAATGTGGCATCTCCGCCTTTCACATTTTCTCGATTTTCAGGGCATATATTGTTTCGGGTGAGGAGAATTTGCCTGTAACTGTTACATAGTCTCCGTTTTCAATGTTGGATACGTCCAAGCTTGCTTCTTCGTGGCGATAGAATACCGTTACAGTTTCATCGAGCATAAATAGGGACCCGAAGACCTCCCCCAGCAGGCTTACTTTTCCAGATACCGTTACAATTACACCGTCGTATTCTGAAGGGTTTTGGACGAGTTCACTTGGAGATATGGTTCCTTCATGGACTTTTGGCTTACGTATTTCTGAGTTCTCTTCGGTCTCCTTTACCTCGTCGTTCAATAGGTCGACAGTCAATTTGACCACTTGTACGCCAAACTCTTCGCCATAGTCTTTGTTGATCTGAAGCGTCACCAATGCAAGTCCTTCTTTTGGAACAAGCACTATTCTTCCTTCGGTTTCGTGCATATCAAAGACTGCAGAAACTTGGACATCATAGTCATCTACTCCCTCCAACATCTCTTGAACTTGTGAGTCCATAAGCACAATATTAATGGCATTCTCCCTTTCCTCTTGAGAAAGCATGAAAGACAGCTGCACCTCTTGAAGGTTTATTTTGACCTCTCCAACGTTGCCAGCTAGGCTCTGCAGAACACCCAAGGCATCTACTGCAGCTGCCGATCCAACCGACACCAGCAGTAGAAGACTCAATAGAGCTAATCTCTTTCTTTTGTGCATTGTTCTTCACCTCTTTCGATTTTTCTTTACTTTGGTAGTATCATCTATGGATGAAACAACCCTAATACTTTACGTGAAATGCATTTCATTCAACATCAACTGTTAGGCATTTTTCCTCTTTGTGACTATTCATTATGCCTCTATGATTTTTGGAGTTCTTCACTTGTAGGTTTTTATGATTTGTGGAAGAAACCTAGCGTTTGATCAATTGGGTTTGGGGATTGTGCGCGATACCGGAACTTTTCAAATATGTACATAACACATTATGCGTGCGCATTGAGTCTGAATAAGGTTTCTAGATTCATAAATTTTTAATTGCCTTATCAAACTTTGCAATCAACGGATTAAAGCCAAGTTGTTGGGGTGGTGAACAGCGGAATGAGTGTAAGTTTAGAGTCGGTGAAGCCTCTCTTATACACTGTTGGGATAGGAGCAATCGGAGGGTTCTTCCTCGGCTACATTTTGAAGAAGATCTTTAGCCGCATGATTGTAATTATTGTAGGAATCTTCACCTTTGGGCTTCTGTACCTAGCGCAAATGAAAGCAATTGACCTAAAGTTTGAAAATATGATTGGATCGATTTCAGCCGTTGGAAACTTTTTTAACCAAACAGTCGCACCTCTAATGGCCAACGTTCCGTTCATGGGCAGCTTCTTTATTGGTCTTTGGAGTGGATTTAGACAAAGCTAGACACGCGCACCCACCTCGCGCGCACTTAGCTTTGCCACCATCTCCTTCTCCATCTTTCAAAGTATAGTAATCCGACTGCCAAAAGAAAAGCTAAGATAATAGCACCAACTACATCCCAACCTAATGTGTATTCTCCTATTCTTAGGACGTAATGCTTGCCGAGAAAAAGCAAAATAAGACCAAACACAAGCAGAACCAAAAGAAACTTATACCAAAGTCTCATTTTTTCTTCACAAGTCTATAGATTCCTTTTGGCTTTGGCTATAACTTTTACGCGCGCGCATTGGACAATAGTTGAAAACAAAGTTGCAGCCTTAACGGAGGAAATTGAAGCAGAAGTGACTAAATACGTACAGGTGTTCGGGAAAGAAAATAATGCCGTAAGCAAGATTCTTATTTTGTCTGCAACAAAAACCTTAAAACAAAGGTTACCACTCACTCTTTGAAGCCCCAATCAGCAAGGGGGTATAAACAATCGGACATCGAAAGAAGCACGCTCCTAAACATGGTTCATTAGCTTATTTACCTAGGGGCCGTGCTGCCCGTGAGGTTGGCAGGGTGCGTTTCTGGCCCAGCGTGGAGGAAGGACCAACCCTGCTGGGATTCATGGGATACAAGGCGGGTATGACCCACGTTTTCATGGTAGAGGACAAGCCGGGCTCCCCAAACCTCGGCAAAGAAATCGTTCATCCAGCCACCGTTCTAGACGCGCCGCCTATCCTTGTGTGCGCTGCTCGGGCATACATAAAAAACCAGTACGGCTTACAGACTTTCACCGAAGCGTGGATGAAGAAGCCGCCGAAAGATCTTAATCGGGTTCTTACGCCGCCCAAAAACTCAGATCCTAATCAAGCCTTTAAGAAGATGGAGGAAAACCTTGACAAAATCGAGGAGTTTCGCCTTCTCGCTGTCACACAGCCCAGACTAGCCGGGGTTCCAAAGAAAAAGATGGATATGATGGAGATTAAAATTGACGGAGGACCCGTTGAGGAACAGTTCAAGCACGCGAAGAAACTGCTGGGGAAAACGGTTTCAGTTTCCGACGTTTTCAAGGAAGGCCAGTTCGCAGATGTGGTTTCCATAACCAAGGGAAAGGGTTTTCAGGGCCCAGTGAAGCGCTGGGGAATCAAGATTCTGCCTCGCAAGTCTCGGAAGACCAAGCGAGGCGTCGCTGCCATCGGTCCGTGGAAACCTTCACGAGTTTTATACACTGTTCCCAGAGCTGGTCAAATGGGCTACCACCAGAGAACCGAGTACAACAAGCGCATCCTAAAGATCGGCGCCGACGGAAGCGAGGTTTCTCTAAAGGGGGGTTTCCTACGCTACGGTCCAGTTCGAGGAACCTATGTTTTGCTGGACGGAAGCCTGCCAGGCCCAGCCAAACGTCTCATACGACTGCGGTATCCAGCCCGCCCACCTAAAAAAGTCGCCGAAGCCCCACCCAAAATCACCCACATCTCACTTGAGTCGCCACAAGGCAAATGAGGGACAAAAAGTGGGCAAGATTTCAGCTAAAATATTTGATCTTGAAGGAAAATCCACAGGCAAACTTCGCCTACCCACCATCTTCAAAACTCCTGTTAGACCCGACGTTATCAAAAGAGCCGTGGTCGCCATCCAGTCTCACCGTTTCCAGCCACAAGGTCGCGATGTTTTCGCTGGAAAGCGAACCACAGCTGAGTCTCGTGGGGTGGGCTTAGGAATCGCGCGCGTTGCGAGAGTGAAGGGAAGGAGTCAAAGAGCAGCCTTCATCCCATTCGCCGTGGGCGGTCGAACCACCCACCCACCGGTAGTGGAGAAGAAAATCAAGAAAAAGATTCCGCGGAAGGAGACGAGGCTGGCCTTACGCTCAGCCGTGGCAGCAACCGCGTCCAAAGAAACCGTGTCTTCTAGGGGCCACATGATCGACGACGTTCCAGATTTTCCGCTGGTGATCGTGGACGAAATTGAAGGGTTGAAGAAAACTAGTGAAGTGGAGAAGGCTCTTATCCAGATCGGCGTGTGGCCAGACATATATCGAGTTAAGGAGAGTCGAAAGGTTCGCGCTGGAAAGGGCAAGAGGCGCGGTCGAAAAATGAAGCAGGCGGTTGGACCCCTACTCGTCATCACCGAAAACGGAGGGGTTGTGGAGGCAGCCCGCAACCTTCCAGGTGTAAACATTGTCAAAGTGAACAACTTGAATGTTGAGCTTCTGGCGCCAGGAACTCATCCGGGCAGACTCACCGTTTGGACAAGTTCGGCTGTTGAGAAACTGAACGAGTTGTTTGGAGAAGGATAGACGTGGACCCCTACGAAGTTGTGTT
>CAYGCU010000042.1:0-5554 GCA_964348475.1 uncultured Candidatus Bathyarchaeia archaeon | reverse complement strand
CTTTCGACTGAGTGTGAGACTCCCTGGAACGCCAAGCCAGAAAATGTCAAGGCCGTAATCGACACCGCGATCAAATACGGCCAGTACCGGCAATAACTATAATTTGTGAAGACGTTTAGCTAATTACAGAAGTTGTGAGAAAAATGTACGCAACTGGTCTGAAATGTGTGAAATGCGGAGCTCTCTACCCCTTACAACCTGAATTTTTTGTTTGTCCAAAATGTGGCTTAGAAAAGATTAGCGGCATTTCCGTATTTCGAGGTATCACTGAGGTACAGTATGATTATGAGGCGCTTTCAAAATCTGTCAACAAAGAGCTCTTTGCTAAGAGGCCGTTCAACCTTCTCAGGTACAAAGAGCTGTTGGGCTTTCGTGAAGAAAACGTCATAACCTTGGGCGAAGGAGGAACCTCCCTAGTGAAATGTGAAAATCTTGCCAAGAAACTTGGTCTTAACAATTTATGGCTAAAAAATGAAACTCAAAATCCAACACACTCATTCAAGGACCGTGAAAGCGTTTTAGCCGTAAACAAAGCGTTGGAGTTTAGAAAAAAGTGCGTTTCATGCGTGTCTTCTGGGAACGCCGCAGCGTCCCTTGCTGCATATGCAGCACGAGCGGGCTCAGGATGTTTTGTCTTTATGCCAGCTCACACATCCAAGGGGAAGATCTCTCAATGTACGTTGTATGGTGCCGTAACGCTGTTAATGGATGGGATATATGAAGAAATTTTTGAGCTTTACATCAAAGCACTTGAGGGGTTAGACATTTTTGAGTCGTCCCCAGGATACAATAGATTCAGGATGGAGGGAGACAAAACCCTTGCTTATGAGATATGTGAACAATTAGGATGGAGAGCACCCGCATGGGTTATAGACAACGTTGGTAACGGCACCCACTTTTATGCGATGTGGAAAGGCTTCAAAGAGCTGAGAAATCTGGGACTAATAGAAAATTTGCCAAGAATGATGGCGACCGGGCCAAAAGCCGGCGCACCAGCAGTGACCGCATTCAAGGAAGGGAAAGCTCTACCGCTACCTAGAAGTGAGAGATCAATTGCTGAAGGCTTGGTTGGCAGATGGGGATATGACACACCCTTAGCCCTCAACGCCTTAAAGGAATCAAACGGATACGCAGAATCCGTTTCTGAGTCGGAGATTCTAAAAGCCATGGAATGGTTAGCGCGCCTTGAAGGAATCTTTGCGGAACCCTCAGGTGTTACGTGCATCGCAGGTCTTTCGAAGATGATCGAAACGGGAATGCTTGACAAAGAAGAAGAAGTCGTATGCATAATAACAGGAAGCGGATTGAAAGACCCTGAATCTGGGAGAAGAATATCCAAGGAGCCTACTCTTGTTCCAGCTAGTATTAACGAAATAAGAACGACCTTACAAAAGCATCTAACGCGCTTGCAGAGAGGAGAATGAGCAAGAATAGAGCATTACGTTGACCGAGGATGAAAGAACTTGTGCAAAAGGTAGACCTATTGCCAGTGTTTTGCTGAGAAGGGAAACGTCAACTTGGCTAAAGAAGACATTCGGATGAGGGTTTGGCGTCTCATGGAAGAAAAGGGAATAGCAAAGTTCCCCAGACCGGTCTTCCATCGAATACCCAACTTCATTGGAGCCGAAAAAGCTGCTGAGAACCTGAGGGAACTGCCCGAGTACAAAAAGGCAAAGGTGATTTTCTCCAACCCTGACTCTCCACAGAAACCTGTTCGAGAAGCAGCTCTTAGGGACGGCAAAATCGTCGTTATGGCTACGCCTAAACTGAGGAAAGGTTTCCTCTTGCTGGATCCAAACGTGATACCTCAAGGCAACATTTCTAGAGCGTCCACAATTCGTGGAGCTTTCAAGCATGGTCGTTTCATCGATCCCTCAGAAGTGAAAGTTGACCTGTTTGTAGCTGGTTCTGTGGCAGTGTCGCCAGATGGAGGGAGACTGGGCAAGGGAACCGGATACTCTGACCAAGAGTACGCCATCCTGAAGAATTCGGGCAGGCTCACCTCTGAAACTCCTGTGGTCACGACGGTACACGACGTTCAAATGGTGGAGAAGGTTCCTTGGGAAGAGTGGGATGTTTCTGTGGATGTTATAGTGACACCTACAAGGGTTATCCGGATAACGCGAGGACCTTCAGGAACCTAAGCATAAATGTTGGCTATATCTAGGTCATCGTCGTCCTTCTGAAACAACACAAATGAAAAAAGGGAAACAGTGTGAATTTGCTTACATTACAGGCGACTGGATTAGCTATCTGCTTCAATTTAGCTAGGGAGTTTCCTGATTCGTCTTGCAGTTATGGAGACCGAGAAATAAGGATGAAAAAGGAAAAGTTTGGAAAAGCACCCGTTGCCACTACAAGAATGACATTAAAATAATAAATCACTAATCCTCCATCTCCCGAGACGAAAATCTACATTATTGTTACGCCAGCAAAGATTATTAGGGTTAAAACATAATGAGCGATAAAGCTAACCGTTAGAATGGGCTTTCGAGAGGGCTTGTTTGCAAATCTTGTTTGAAAATGCATTGCAGCAACTGGTCGAGTGGATGCAACAACTCGCACAAAGCTACGGCTACTTCGGAATTTTTCTAATCAGCTTAATCGGCGCCTTGTCCATTTTCTTTCCTATACCCTACACTGTAGTTATTTTCACTCTTGGAGGCCTATTTGACCCATTTCTAATTGCAATCGCTGCAGGACTCGGCTCTGCAGTAGGTGAGTTCTCCGGCTACCTGCTTGGTCTTTATGGAAGAAAAGTTATCAGCGCGGAGCGACGTAGAAAAATGGAGTTCATGGTAAAAGTTTTCGACAGATTTGGCCCCATCACCATTTTTATTTTCGCCTTAACACCGTTGCCAGATGACATCCTTTTCATTCCACTAGGCATAATGCACTACAGTCTTTGGCGAGCGCTTATTCCAGCTTTGATTGGAAAAGTGAGCATGAACTTCATCGTGGCCTACAGTGGCCGTTATGCAATCCAAATTATCGAAGACATTTTCGGCGAAGGAAGCGATTGGATAGCAGTTTTGCTTGGAGGGCTCCTTGGAATAATATTATTGATAATCGTGATGGTTGTCATGTTCAAGATTGATTGGGAGAAAGTTTTTGAAAAGTACGTAGGTGAGAGAAAAGGTTGAGGGTGATAGCAGACCTCCACGTTCATAGCAGGTATAGCCGCGCCACAAGCCAGAAAATGAATATACAGGAGATCACCCGTTTCGCTCAGACCAAAGGTTTGAACCTTGTGGGCACAGGAGACTTCACGCATCCCCGATGGCTGAAAGAGCTAAACGAAGACCTCGTTGAAGTCCCAAGCGCAGGTCTTTACAAGCCAGCTAGAGACATCAAGTGTCCCGTTCACTACATGATAACGGGCGAAGTTTCCACCATCTTCACCTTTGATGGGCAAGTCAAGAAGATTCACCATGTGCTCTTAACCTCTAGCCTAGAGACAGCGGTTCAGGTTAACGAGCGGCTGGCGCAACACGGATCTCTCACAATTGATGGCAGACCAGTTTTGGATATGAGCGCGCCCCAACTCGTAGAAGAAGTGATGGAGTTTTCAAGTGAAAACGTGGTAATACCCGCCCACGCTTGGACTCCTTGGTTCAGCATCTTCGGCGCCTTCAGCGGGTTCGACCGAGTGGAAGACTGCTACCAAGACATGACGAAACATATCTTCGCTTTAGAAACAGGACTCTCCTCAGACCCTCCCATGAACTGGCGACTGAGCACACTTGACAGGTATGCATTAGTCTCGAACAGCGACAGCCACAGCGCTTGGCCTTGGAGGATCGGAAGGGAAGCCAACGTGTTCGAGCTTGAGCAGCTGACGTACTGGGAAGTGGTTGATGCTATACGAAAAAGGCACGGGCGCTTCAAATTCACCATCGAAACGAACCCCGCGTATGGAAAGTACCACTGGACCGGCCATCGAAACTGCAAGGTTTCTCTCTCTCCTCAAGAGGCCATAAAGCTGGGAGGTCTCTGTCCGGTCTGTCGCAAGAAGCTCACAAAAGGAGTGGAACAACGTATAGAGGAGCTGGCGGACAGACCTATAGGCTTCAGGCCTGAAGGCTCCATAAGTTACGTGCATCTTTTACCTCTTTCCGAGATTATTTCGACGCTTCTAGGAGTCACCTATCCCGGCGTCCAAAAGGTTTGGAAGGTATATAACGCTCTTGTGGAGAGGTTTGGCAACGAATACGCCGTGCTGATGGACGCACCCGGAGAAGAAATGTCTAAAATTGTTGATCCGAAGATCGCTGAGGCCATTGTTCGAGTTAGAGAAGGAAAAGTGAAGGTTTTACCCGGTTACGATGGTGTCTACGGTCAACTGGTGATCTTTGAGGGGGAGAAAGAAAAGCTGTTGGACAGGGGAATGGTTAAGCAGCGAAGCCTCTCAGAGTTTGTTTGACTCGAATGGATTATTTCTTTTTGATTAGATTACTCCTGAATCCTTGATAGCTTTCACTGTCTCAGCGACTAAGTCCGCTCTTTCAGGAACCATTACGTGAATCCCAGCTATTTTCATAGGTGCAATCTTTGAAACCACTTCAACACTCATCTTGATTCCCTCTTTCACCTTGTCCTCTGCTCCCTTCAGTCGCTTGATCATCTCGTCAGGGATAATCACTCCGGGACAGTTTTTAATCATCCATTTTGCCATACCCGCAGACAACAGAGGCGTGATTCCCACCAAAATCTTCACATCCAAGTGGGAAATCTGATCCATGAACTTTTCTAAGACGTTAGGATCATAGAGGCACTGGCTCTGTGCGAACTTGGTGCCCATGTCAACTTTTTTCTCTAACCTAATGATCTCTGGTTCTATGGGGTCGAGGCCTGGATTTACAGCAGCCCCCGCGAACAATTTTGGCGGGGTCTTCAGTTTTTTCCCAGCTAAGTCTACACCCTCTTCCTGCATCCTCTTTATGGCCCATAGAAGCTGAACAGAGTCGAGGTCAAACACCGGGCTGGCTTCCGGATGGTCACCCAAAGTTATGTAGTCACCTGTCAGAACTAGAATGTTTTTGATTCCGAGGGCATTTGTTGCGAGAATGTCTGACTGCAAAGCCAATCTGTTTCTGTCTCGGCAAGTTATTTGATAGATGGTTTCGAGGCCAGTTTGTTTCTCAATTAGGTGGCACGTTGCGAGAGTGCTCATAACTACGCGGCTAGTGGGGTTGTCAGTTACGTTTGTAGCCACCACGTCATGTTTAATCAATCTAGCGCCGTCTAAGAGGTCTTCGATGCTTGCACTCTTCGGTGGAGTTAACTCCCCCGTGATTGTAAACTTAGATGTTGCCAAACTCTTTTCAAGGGAACTAATAAAGCTCATTGCACACTACTTCCAAATGATCTGTTGAGGTGAAGTTGAAATCTGATAGTTTCTCGGTTTTCTGAAAGCTCTAAACTTGTCCAGCTGCCCTTTGTCTTTCATCCGCTTATAAATTAGTACCCAAGCACAGTCCTTTTCACGGTCTACTTCACATTTTTCGTCCATGTGACCTGCACATGGTCCGTTAAGGAGTCCCTTTGGGCATCT
>CAYGCU010000041.1:0-5573 GCA_964348475.1 uncultured Candidatus Bathyarchaeia archaeon | reverse complement strand
TGTAACCCAGTGCCAACCCCGCTACGACAGCTATCACCACGAAAGCCATGAAAGCATACTCAGCTATCTCTTCTAATGTCATCGTTTTCTCCTCCGAAGTACAAGGTATCCATGGAAATGCTTTATAATACTTTCTTTATCAAATGTAACAAGGTTCATGTACCTATGGTTATTAGTATGTTGAACCGCGTTGAAAAGAACTAGACGTTAAGAGCAAAAACCGTCTGCTTTGTTCCGACTTGTCTAAAGAGTTAGTTAAATTTATCTCTCATGTACCTAAAAGTTATAGAATGCGGGCCGTGCAGATGGGAAAGATCAGGGAAAGGGTGGTTTCCGCCTCTTCTTTGTGCAAGGAGTATCAGATCGGGAGCCTCACAATTCATGCTTTAAGAGACTTAAACTTTGAAGTTGTGGAGGAAGAGTTTGTCTTGATTTATGGTCCTTCGGGCGCTGGAAAGACAACGCTTCTAAACCTCATTGGCGGTCTTGATCAGCCGACCCGTGGAGAGATCGTTGTTTTTGGGCACGATCTGAGCACTTATGATGAGGATTTTCTGGCAACCTTCCGCTCTGCTTACGTGGGATTCGTTTTTCAATCCTACAACCTCGTTTCCACGCTTACGGCTCTTGAAAACGTTGCGTTTCCTATGGAATTGGCTGGGTGGTCAGACGAGCGTGTTAAGAAACGAGCAGAAAAACTGCTAGGGTTAGTTGGCCTCTCTCACCGAGCTAACCACTTTCCCGCCCAGCTCAGTGGGGGCGAGCAGCAACGTGTCGCCTTTGCTAGAGCCTTAGCTAACGATCCTCCCCTTATCCTTGTTGACGAGCCGACTGGAAATCTGGACTTAGAAACAGGTCTTGAAATCGTTTCGATACTGGAGAAATTGAAAGCGAAGGAAAAAACCATCCTGGTTGCCACGCACGATGAGAGAATAATGAAGTTGGCAAACCGAACACTGCATCTAAGAGACGGCAGGATCGTTGCCACAGATGAGTGAAATAGCATTCCCCGTAAAAGACTTGATGCGAAGAAAATTCCAAACGGGTTTAACCATAGTTGGATTAACCATATGCACCGGTACCACAGTTTTCCTCATTCTTTTCGGACAAAACGTTGGCTTTGAAATCACTCTCGTTACAGGGGGCAAACTCACCACAGGATTCTCCAATATTCTTTCGCGTTTTATTTTCATGGTCAGTCTCCTCAACGTCTTGGTTGGAGCGTTGGTAACATCTTTCCTTGTCTATTTAAACATGTCTGAGCGGGTGCGAGACGTTGGGATAATGAAGGCAACAGGGTGTTTAGCCAACATAGCTTTCGGCTATTTCCTCACAGAACTGTCAATCATTGTCTTCATAAGTTGTGCCGCTGGAACCATTATTGGGGTGTTAACGCACTTCGCTTGCGTCAATTCATTGAACGCTCTGGGCTTTTCCATCTCACAAAGGCCCCTCAACTTATGGACGATCCTCCTCATCTTTTTCATTTTTGTCCTTGTCTCCCTCATTCTGGGAACCCAGCCCATAATCAAAGCGATTAGGGTGAAGCCTGCTGAAGCGTTGTCGCCTCTGTATTCGTTTGGAACAACATCGGGAGACCTTGGGAAACCTGCGTCTTCAAAACTGAGCCTTTCCATCAAGGTGGCGTACCGTGCTCTGGTGCGAAGAAAATCCGCAACTCGCCGCGCAATAATCTGTCTCGCTGCTGTTTTGACGTTGACAACCGTAACAATCGCAGGAGGGATAATTGCCAGCCAGACTACTCAGGGCTATGTAGAGCGAGCGGTTGGTAGAGATATCGTTGTTGTGGGTCACCCAGACCTTACCAGACAATACTTGAACCTCCTTTCACAGTTTTTCGAGGCCAAAGAGACAGAGCCAATCAACTACCTTGATCAGAGATACCGTATTCCCGAATATCTTGTCTCTGAACTCAGCAATATTTCCGGAGTTCTCAAGGCGGATCCACGTCTAGTTTTTGAAGAGACCGTGTACGAGGTTCAGGGGGTTATTATCGATCCTGAAGAGCCTAGCCAGTATATTCTAGTGGGTGACCATCGGTCCGGCGAGGCTCTTGTTGTCGGCCTTCATCCAGAGCGCGTCATTAACGAGTGGCTGATTTTTGGGAGGGTTCTTAATAAGACGGACACTTACTCCGCAGTTATTGGCGACTCTCTGGCGTTGGAAATGTTTGCCGATCCTCAGAAGCAGGCCATTAGGGTTTTTGAGAAAAACTTTGATATAGCTGGCGTGTGCTTAGATCCTCTCAACAATGGAAACGTATTATACGTTCCTCTAAACACTTTGTTCACGCTGGCGGATGGGCAACCCAACTATAATTTTCTCTTTCTCAAGATCGATCCGTCCAGACGCTTGCAAGTTCTCGCTGAAATAGAAAAACAGGTCTCAGGGATAGTGTTGGAACCCGTTGAGCTCAATGAGGTGTTGGGGAAACATATGGATTTTCTTGGCTACGTCTGGTCCTTTGTCATGTTTCTACCCATCTTCTCCCTAGCAACAGCCACCCTCTGTCTTCTCAGCTACATGATGCTTTCAATCACAGGTCAACAGAGGGAGTTTGGCATCATGAGAGCCTTGGGCGCCAAGCCAAAAGTTATTTTAAAGATAGTTTTCTCAGAAGCTCTCACTATTACGTTGATTAGCGGGGCAATAGGGGTCTTTGTTGGGCTCTTTTTCACTTTTGTGTTCTTGATTCCAGAGCCGATCATTTCTCATTTTACTCTTGTTTCTGTTGCCGGATGGCTACTTTTGGCTCTAGGTTTCCTCTGCTTGTCTAGTCTATACCCAGCTGTGAAAGTTGTAAAGAAGTCTATCGCTGGGGTGTTGTCTCGGCCTTAGGGTCATAACGTCTGTTCAACTGTTCTGGAGTAGATAAATTGAATTGTTTGTCTAGTCATCTTAATTGAGGGGAGACAACTTGCAGACACTTAAAGGTTTCATTCTAGGTTACCGAACGGGTCCAAAAACCCAGAGCCCAAAAGAATGCATTCTCCAGTTTCCCAAAATCAAATCCTCGGGCAAAGCAGCTCGGCTCATAGGTCGAAAAATAGCTTGGCCCGTAGATAAGCGCAAGATTAGGGGAAAGATCGTGGCATTGCATGGAAGAAAGGGGTTAGTGAGAGCTCGGTTCAGAAGAGGCTTGTCTGGACAGGCTCTAGGAACTCAAGTGGAAATCATTGGATAGCACTCGTTAAAGGCAGACGGAAAAACGCGTCAACGAAATTGTGTGGGCTGGTAATTCGTTTAGAAAGTTTGGAAGCTGCAAAACTGGAACTATCGGCACATTATTGTAGAATTTGAAGGGACCCGGAACAAGGGACAGGATCATCGGAACAAGCGTCGCTTTTTTCCAGTCAACCAGCCCAGCTTTTTCACGCTGAGAAGGAAGAGCCTCTGCCAACATTTTCGTTCTCTCCACCTGAGCCTCAACAGCCTTCATAATCGCAGATCTTCGCCAGCCGCGGCGCCAGTGCTTGCAGTCCGCGCAGGCCACAAGGGGCTCCTTACAACCTAGAACATCCACCTCCCATCTCCTTCCAGCCCACTTGAAACGGAACCGTCTTTTCACCATGAAATTGCTAGCTTCGAAGGCTTTAGCCGCTATTTCTTCAAACTCATCCCACTCAAGAGCCCCACAAACCCTCTCAGGGTCGGACCCCAACTCAACAGCGCGGATAGCCATCCTGACGCGCTGATTCGGTGGCGCTTCGATCGACCGACCTCTATACTGAATGAGCCCTATGTCAAGAAGCTTTTTCAAAATCTCGTCAGCCACCTGAACTGGGACGCGGGCATCCCTGCTAACCAGCTCCTTTTGAACAGGTCCAGTTTTTGTCAGTTTTAAGATAGAAATCAAGAGGTTCCTTTCAACTGGCATTTCACTCAGACCGCGGTTTTAGTGGGCGTGCAACTTTTCAAACACGTCTTTTGGATCTTTACTTGCATGGCGAAATTTTGAGACTCCTTACCAAGTTTCTTTGAGACTTTTTTCACTCCTTCAGCGAAAGGGTTACTTAGGCGTGCGCGGAGAGCTTTCGTTATTCGCTGGTTCTTGACGCCAGCGTCACGATCGCTTTTTTCCTAGTTTTTTGTGATATCTCCTCGGGTGTCTTAAGGGACAAGGCCTCTGTCGGGCAGTATGCGACGCATTTGGGATCTCCCTCGCATAGATCGCAAACGATTATGGTTTTCTTGGCGGAATGCAAAGCTATCGCACCGAACTCGCATGTTTCAATGCACCATGCGCAACCGTTACATTTCTCTTCATCTAAGATGATTATGCCTGTTTCTTCATCTTTAGAAAGAGCTTTTCTTGGGCAGGATTTGACGCATGTTGGATCTTCGCATAAGCGGCAAGCCATGGATATGTTAAAGGCTGGCTCTATTCGTAAGGTTCGGATACGGGATAGCAAAGGGTTGAATCCTCCTTCTTTTACCGCTGAGCAAATGTACTCGCAGATTTGACATCCAGTGCATTGTCCAGAATCTGAAACAACAAACTTTCGCTGCATTCTAGACGCCCACCTCCATTGCTACATCATTTAGTCCTAGCTCTATGAGTTTCTTTTTCGTCGGAATACCATCTTTTGTCCAACCTCGTGCGAAGTAGTAATCGTCTAGCATGAAGTCGAATTCCTTTTTCGTCAAGCGCGACCCTTTGGCGTCACCATCGGGGATGGGATCGTTGAACACTCTGGGTGGGAGCGAGTCGTCCTTTCTGGTCCACCCTTCTCGTATGTTGTAGGCTTTTTCCATGTTCCAGACGCGTTCTCCAGCTGCTCTGAGTTCTTCAGGGGTCGAAGGTATTCCGGTGACCAAAGTGAACAAGTGAGCTAGGTCACTGTAGATGTTCGTCCATAGATCGCCTGAAAACCTACAAATCATTAATAAGTCGAAAAGGGTTAGATTGTCCTCCTTCTCTGCAACAAATCCACCTTGACCCTTTTCAAACTTGAATCTGTTGATCCGCCCTCTGATTTCGGGTCCGAAAACAGCTGCACTCATGTGATCTGCGCCTCTTGTGGAAACGGCAAAGGACAAAGCTGTCGCTTTCAACCCTCTGACATCAAATCCGGGGAATTCGAGACCTTTGGAATGCATAGCAAACTTTTTAGAGCCCTTACCGATTTTCTCTGAGGCTCTTTTAACGCCCTCTGCTAAAACATCTCCTAGTCCTTCTCTGTGCGCTATCTTTAGAATGATCTCCATCAAAGCCTCATGGTTTCCAAAAGTTAAATCTATTCCCCCGGTGTCCTTCGACTTAAGTATCCCCTTTTCAAAGCATTCCATAGCCCAAGCGACAACGACGCCAGTGCTTATCACGTCTATTCCTAAGGTGTCACAAAGCTGCCCGGCTCTTACTATTGCTGGTAAATACCATATTCCACAGTTTGTTCCAAGCGCATACATCCCTTGATACTCCATCTTGTAAACTTCACCTTTGTAAGGACCTACTCTTATGAAGTCGACGTGATCGCATCCTATGGGGCAGCCGGCGCATGCAATACTTTTATGAACGTATTGTTTTCGCATCCACTCAGTTGATATCTTCC
>CAYGCU010000040.1:0-5657 GCA_964348475.1 uncultured Candidatus Bathyarchaeia archaeon | reverse complement strand
GGACTCTGCGAACACGAGATTCTAGGAGATCTCGATGGGCGAAACAATAGAAAGAGGACTCAAGAAGTTCGGGGTTACAGTCTCCAAGCCAGTCCTTGCTTTAATAGCGATTGTCTTCGGCATACTTGTGATAGTCTTCCCAGACCTATTACAATGGATTGTAGGGTTGTACTTCATAATACAGGGATTGCTATTCTTCGCTGACTACTTCGAGCTAAGAAAGGGATAACGGGCGGGATTGGCTACATAGGAGAGATATCCTGCAAACCCCTCCATTTTTTTGAGGTACATCTGCGCTCGCGCGGGAAGTAAAAGTTAAAGCTGAACCAGGTTCTAATGCGCGCGCATGTAGGAAACAGTTAGGTCTCAGTCAATGTGTTCTAAAATCTGGTACTATCTGTTCTAAAACGTAGGATAATAAGGAAGGAAAAGCATCTCTTCTTGGAGATTTTGAAGAGTGAGATTCAAGAAGTTTACCACAAAGAAAGCTGTACTTGTCGTTAGCCTAATTATGGCTTCGCTAACTTTCACTGTGTTTGCGACGGTTATTCTGAACAATCCGCGTTCCATACGGATCTCAGAAACAGCCTCTTACGCTGACACCGTGACCATATTTCAGAACGGATTTACCTTTGTGACCTACCAGAAAACCGTGGAAATCCAGAACGAAACCGAACTCATCCAATTCTACTTCCCCGCAGGCGCGCTGACAGAAACCTTGAGGGTAGAGGGAATCAGCATCTTGGAGATAAGGTTCAGCCAAGAAACACACCCACTGGTGGAAAAGGGGGACATAATAACCGTACATACTGAACAAGAAACCTACACGGGAACCTACATTGGCTGGGATCGGTGGCTTCTCATACAAATCGACAACAAGACAGTACAGATCCCCCCCGAAAGAATCATAGCTATAGAGCTCAACAAAGTCGTTGAAATTCAAGGTCCACAAACCTTGGTAGAAGTCTTGACAGATGCTGAACCTGGCGAGTACACAGTTGAAGTCTCCTACCTGATTAGAGGCCCAGTGTGGAGACCCGTATATTACCTCGACTTGAACACATCCCACTTAGAATGCTGGGCGGTGATAGAAAACGTGGAAAACTGGGGCAACGTAACCCTGACATTAGTGTCAGGAGGACCACACGTAGTCTACCGTAGCATAATCCCAAGGACTTTTCTTAACGCTCAATATAAGGCTGAATCGATGTCCGCCAGCCAAGAATGGACACCGTCGCAACTGGATGAATATCATGAATACACCCTCGACAGGAAAATCACTTTCCAGAAAGGAACCACAACGAAACTCCTCCTGTTTGAGGGCACGGTGAAGCTGAGCCAAGAATACTTCTGGTCTGGAGGAGAAGTAGTAAACCGTTACCACATCAACAACACACTCTCAGAGCCACTGGCCACGGGAATCATTGAGATCTACAGAAACAACATTTGGAAAGGAGAAGACCAACTGAAATACACCCCAGTGAAAGGACAAAGCACAGTCATCGTCAACTATGCATACGACATCAAGGTCCAGAAAGAGACGGTGAAAGAAGTTCACGAATACAATCGCGACGTATGGGGCATCCAAATCACAATTCGAAACTTCAAAAACTCGAACATCCTCATCGTCGTTCAGCAAAGCCTACCCTATCGCTGCAACCTTCTCTCTTCAAACCCAGAGGCAACCGTGAAAGGAAGCACCCTCACTTGGACCATCGAATTAGATGACGGCGAAACTTCAATCATATACTATGAATACGAGACACTACACCACTGACAAAAAACCTAAAGCCCCACCTTCCCCTTTTTTTATGTTTGCATCAACTCAAAATACCAGAAGCAAATTGGCCGAGGAGGGGCGAGGAAGGAGATTATGATTGATAAAGGGGAACCTCCTCCCCGACCAACTCAAGAAGCCACGTTTTGCGAATATAAAAACTTGACGGCTTAACCTTCCCTCTTTTCTGTTGTCTTTGTGTAGAACTATTTTCTATAAAATATTTACTCAATTCTTTTAAGTGCTAAAGCACCATCGTTTTGTGGCTTGGAGGGCTGCTGGAAAGAGAAAGGACTTCTTTATTTGCACCAACCCACACAGAAAACGCCCCCCAAACCTTTCCTGTTTTATTTTTACTTCTTAAAGCACTCCACGCAGATAGCAACTACTTTCACGTTCTGAATAGGTTGATGGAAAAGCAGACCTTTAGCAAACACGGTTACATAACCTGCGCGCGCGCAGGTACAGAATTAAGGTTTTCCATGCGCGCGCTGTTCTTTGTTCAGAATACATATCGCAAATTCTGAAGGCTTTTATGTTCATGTCTGGATTTATGATAATGAGTGCACGTATGCTCGCAAGAGAAAGAGTTTCTGCACGTAACCTTCTTTCAAATGCATGCGTGCGTGCGCTCACTTCTCCTCCTTGCATCTTGATTTTCGCGTGCGTGCAAAATTCTCAATCTTCCATATAGGATGCTTATCTCTCAAATCGCATTTGCTTCGAACAGTTTTTATAGAATGTATTATTGTTGAACAAATACACTAAATTCTTATTAGGGCCCCTGTCATATAAAATATATCGCGAATCTTAATATAAAATATAGAGGGAGGTTACGTGCAGAAAACTCAAGCTTTGGGTATCTACGCAATTGTTATCTCTGTTCTCTTGGTCAGCACCACTTACGCTCTGCTCACAACTCAAAGAACTTTGCACGGGAACGGCACGATCAAAGGCGTAGGAATTGGGATATACTGGGATCCACAATGCACAAACGCAACGTCCTCGATTGATTGGGGTCTATTGGAACCTGGATCACTAACGAATTTCACCTTATACTTGAAGAATGAGGGAAACTCAGCTCTTACTTTGAGTATGGCTTCGGACAATTGGAACCCCACAAACGCTACAAACTATGTGACCTTGACATGGAACCGCGAAGGACAACAAATCAGTCCAGACGAAGTTGTAGGATTTGTGATTACACTCTCTGTTTCAGAAAACGTGCAGGGTATCAGCTCTTTCAGCTTCGACACAATCATATCTGGGACTGGCTGATCTCGTGTGATTCAGGGCTTGGCTATGCGCCTCGTCCATATGTGGACGACTTAATCTTCCCATTTTTTGTAACTCTTGCGCTCGCGTATTCCACTACAAGTTCCTATCTATTTGGCGAGCTTTCTTCATGAGACCTTCTCCGTTGGCTACAGGATTTTTCACTGTGTTTTCAGCTTCAAGATGCACAGGAAAAACAGTTTCCCCTTTTTTCTGTTTTGAAATTTGGAAATCATGAAGACGCGCGCAAGCTTATTTCGAGCTTCACTTGCTAAACAGAAAAATGGGGGTTTCGCAGGGGACATCTCCACAAGACATTTAATATACTCTTATAGTTCAGAACTCTGTAAAGGAGGATATGTTTCATTTGGGTTTATGAGGGATACAAGAATGATTTTTGTCTCGTCTAAAGCACAGGTTAAGGGACGTTTGGAGGGCGAGAACATTATCTTGGGATCTACAGTGATAGGGGAGAACTCTCTTATAGGAAAAAACGTAATAGTGGGATATCCCGCTAGAAGGTCCATCAAATCCTTTCAGTTTCCAGACCCTTTTAACATCGAAAATTACGATTCGATCAGCAAGGGTGCCAAGGTCGGAAGAAACTGCGTTGTCAGATCGGGCACGGTGATTTACGAAACTACGTCCATGGGTAACGGCGTTGAGACAGGGCATAACGTGTTAATTAGAGAAGGCAGCGTTGTGGGAGAAAATGCGCTCATTGGGTCCTCAACGCAGCTGGACGGCACAGTGAAAATTGGGAAAAACGTTAACATCCAGTCAAACGTGTACATCCCCCACCTAACCATCATTAGAGACGGAGTTTTTATAGCGCCCAACGTTTGCTTCACCAACGATCCTTATCCGACTAGCAAACGCCTAACAGGGGCTGTGGCAGAGAAAAACGCGATCATTGGCGCGAATTCTTCAATAATAGCTGGAGTCGAGATAGGTGAAAATGCGGTAGTGGGCGCTGGCGCTGTTGTCACGAGGAATGTGCCAGCCAACACTGTTGTAATGGGAGTTCCCGCACGTCCCTGCATGACGCGAAAGGAGTATGAAAAGAAGAAGCTAAGATGGGAAAAAACCGGATAACTAGGGGGAAGAGCATCGAGGCGATGAAAAACCATTGCGCACGAGCTATTCGAGCTATCTCAACCAAAGATCTTTTATTGTCACAAAAATAAACGTTGCTGAAACACTGTGATAGAGGAATCCTCTTGGCGTCCAAGGTCCCAATTGTCACCTACCTGTTGATATTGGCAAATATTATAATATTCTTGTACATGATGGGCCTCCCTCAATTAGATTACGATAATTTTATTGACAAGTACGGCTTGGTTCCCGAAAGTATCATGCAGGGCGAGGGGCTTCCCACACTTATTACCTCAATGTTCATACATTTCGACCTTATCCATTTGTTTTCAAACATGTTTTTTCTGTTCATTGCTGGTGATGAGTGTGAACGCGCTATGGGCAGTTCAGGGTTCCTAGCGTTTTACATTATCTCAGGCGTTGGTTCGGGGCTTTTTCACACGTACACTACCCTTGAGCCCTCTTTTACCGCCATAGGCGCCTCTGGAGCGATCTTTGGCGTTTTAGCCGCTTTTGCCATATTGTTTCCGTTTAGAATGGTAATCTCATTTGTTGGTTTTATTCCCGTACCACTTCCGGCCATTTTCTTTGTCGTCCTAAGCGTTGGGCTTGAAACGTTTTACGTTTACACTGGTGGCAACCCACATGTTGCCCATACAGCTCATATCGGAGGTTTCCTCGTAGGGGTCTTCTTGACACTATTGTTTGGACCATCGAAGCATAAGGCCGAAGAGACGCAAACAAGGAACTCTTCAAAACCTGCCAGCCTATGAGAAACGCCTAGATTTCAAGCTTCTTCTTAAGTCGAATTCCATGGGTTCCCATTGGATAGTAACCTTTCAGTCGTCCCGTTTCTACGTAGCCCTGCTTGCGATAGAGTTCTCGGGCCGCTACGTTGTCGATCCGAACCTCCAAGTAGCAGGTTTCAACGCCTTTCTCAGCGAAAATTTTTTCAAGCTCCTTCAGGAGTCTCAGCCCGATTCCCCTTCTTCGATGCTTGACGGCGACATCTATCGTGTAAATGTGGCCGATTCTCACTTTGTTGCAACTGTAAGTCAAGCCGATAATAAATCCAGCGTTTTCGCCGTTTATTTGTGCGACCAAGCTTACAGCATTGGGGTCTTGTAAGAGGTAGGCTATCTGCTCCTTTGTGAACGCCTCTGTAGTGAAACATTCTTTCTCAATTGCGTAAAGCATTTCTAAATCTTCAGCTTTGGCTTGCTGTATGGTGACGGACAACCGTCTCTAACCACTCAACTTTCTATTTTAAGTGAAGAGCTTTAGCGGAATTTGAGGCTTTTGGGTTGAAAACATCAATCTGCTCAGTTTTGGCGAAGTCCATAACAGAGAGCGCGCGATTCATGTCCAAAAAGCAAGAAGCGATTGAATGGCGCTTTAACAACGTTTTCAACTCTTTTCCTTCACGTTTTTGGTTTCATTAAGTGCTTATAGGTTAGGATACTCCCAAAACTCACGCTCAGATACACTAAAAAATTCGCTACAGGAGCAT
>CAYGCU010000039.1:0-5715 GCA_964348475.1 uncultured Candidatus Bathyarchaeia archaeon | reverse complement strand
ATAGCAAAAACCCTGTCCAAACTCGTCAATCTAAAACCTTCAATTGAAATTCTGGTAATTGACGGAGGCAGTCAAGACAACACAGTTAACATCGCAAAACAATTCACAGACAAAGTCTACCAAATACAGGAGCGAGGAATATCAAGAGCTAGAAACCACGGAGCCAAACAAGCCGGCGGAGACATCCTATTGTTCCTCGACTCAGATGTTTGTCCTCCGGCAAACTTTGTGGAAAAGGTGCTTGAAACCTTTGACAACCCCTCAGTGGTGGGCGCCACCTGCCGCATTATGCCAACCCAATCCAGACTCTCCGAATTTGCCTTCTTCCACTTTTACAACCTTATCATCCAACTCTGCACCAAGTTCAAGCCCCATTCTCGAGGGGAATTCCTCGCAGTCAGAAAGAGCGACTTTCTAAAGGTTAACGGATTTGACGAGAACATGCCATGTCTTGAGGATCATGATCTGGCTTATAGACTGTCAAAACGAGGAAAGTTCATGTTCATCAGAGACCTAACCGTCTACGAGTCGATGAGGCGATTTCGAAAGTTGGGATTTTTCAAGGTTCTTGGCACCTGGTTCACAGACTACCTATATTTGATGTTTCGTGGAAAGCCATTGTCAAGCGTCTGGCAACCTGTACGCTGAACCAAGCTTCCCTTATACAAAGGTTGGAAACACGTAAAGGTTAAAATTCTATACATCTTATGTACACTTAAACTCAGAAGTCACCGGAGCTCGAATTGGATGAAGCTTTCGTCACGAAAAGTCTTGAGCATACTGAAACGCAGTCTAACACCCAATAGGCCTTATCACGCTCAGTGGATGCTGACCCGTCGATGCAACTACCGCTGTAGAGGTTGCAACGTTTGGCGCAACCAAGAAAACTTAGAGGAGTTGTCTACCGATGAGGTGAAAAAAGGGCTAGATGTTCTTCGACAACTCGGGGTCATGGAACTCGTGCTCTCTGGCGGAAACCCGCTACTGCGAGAAGACATCGGCGAAATCATCGATTACTCTTCCCAATCTTTTATAACTACCGTGTACGACAACGGCAGCTTGGCGTTAGAAAAGGTCGATGCCCTGCGTAGCGCGGACTTAGTTGCCATATCACTGGACACTTTAGACGATAAGAAGAACGATTACATGAAGGGCGTGCCTGGAGCTTGGAAAAAGGCCGTGGAAGCTGTTGAGACACTGCAAAAAGAAGGAATTTCCGTGGTAGTTTCCCCAACAATCTCACAGTTAAACCTATACGAAATCGTTGACTTTACAAAGCATTTTACTGATCGCGGAGTGCCTGTTTGGTACTGCCTCTACTGGTATGACCAGCCAGTCGAAGACCGATTGTTTGGAATAGGAAAAAGAGTTGACGAGTTTGAGATCGGAGACCGGGAGGCTATGGGAAAGGTTTGCGACGAACTTATGGCGATGAAAGAGGAGCGGCAGGGAGTTTTTATAACGACCAAAACGTTGGTTGCGCTGAAGCAGTTCTTCTTAGAGGGGCAGAGAGCATGGAAGTGTGGAGCTCTTCAAAGCTTTATTATGGTGGATCACCGAGGCAGAGTTGCTGGCTGTCATTGCCGTGAGCCAGTTGCTTCCGTGTTTGAGTTGGAGGACGTTTGGGATAGCCCAAGGTTTGAGGGCTTGCGAAAGGAATATAGAAAATGCGATCGATGTGCATATCTTTGCTACATTTTCTATTCTCTTCATTCTAGTGTGTTAAGCAATTTAGGAATCCTCAGGGATCAGTGGAAGAATGCGAGGTCTTTGTGGACTGAAAGAAAAGTTCAATCGTTAAAGAGATGAAGTGAGGGGCGATTGATGTATGTGACGAGTGTTGAGAGGGCGCGGGAGTACGATGTTGATGCGGAGGGCGCCTTTAAGGTTAGGGTCAAGTATTTGTTGCACAAAGGCGTAGGCGCGAAGAGACTTCAGCTTCGACTGTTCACCGTGAACGTTGGAGGCTACACTCCATTAGAGAAACATGCACACGAGCATGAGGTTTTCATACTTCGGGGAAGAGTTCTTCTTCGGGGAGGAGGGGAAGAAGTAGAGCTGAAACCTGGAAATGTGATATTTATTTCGTCATTTGAGGGACATCAATTCGAGAATATCGGTGACGAACCGGTTGAATTCTTGTGCACGAAAGAAACACTTGAAGAATAGACGTACCCTTTAAGCAGGCAGCGATCCTAGACTTTCTAGAATCTGTTTCACTTTCCCCAAAAATCGGGCAGCTGGGACTCCATCCACCACTCGGTGGTCAAAGGATAGGCTCACCTGCATCATAGGTTTGGTCACGATCTCCTTGTCCACTACGACGGGCTTTTCCACAACTCTTCCAAAGCCTAGTATGGCGCTCTCAGGCGGGTTGATAATTGGAGTGAAGACATCCACACCGAACATTCCGAGGTTGGTGATGGTGAAGGTTCCGCCACTCATCTCCTCCCTTGTGAGCTTGCCTTGTCTAGCTTTTTCCACCAGTTCTTTCACTGTTGAAGCGATTTCTTCGAGTTCCTTCTTGTCTGCGTTGCGTACCACTGGAACAATCAGTCCCTTTTCGGTGGCAACAGCAACGCCTACGTTGACATCTTCAAAAATCTCAATTTGGTCTTTTTCCAGCGTGGAGTTCATAACGGGATGCTCTGTCAAAGCCTTCGCAACAGCCTTAACCAGCACATCCGTGTAAGAAAACTGAAACTTTGTACGTAGTTTTGCGGCGTTGGACATGTCCACCTCCATAGTTATTGTGCTATGCGGAGCTGTTCGAGCGCTCAGAGAAACACGTTCTGCGGCTGTCTTCCGTATGCCAGTTAAGGGTATAATCTCCCTCACTCTAGGTGCAACCTTGGTACCCTCAACAAATCTTCTGACATCCTCTTCCACAATCCTTCCATCCGGACCCGTACTCCTCACTTGGTATAGGTTCACGCCATACTCTCTCGCCAACCTCTTGGCCGCTGGCGAGGCTATGATACGCTCCTCAGCTCTCTCCGCAGGCCCTTCAGCTACAGCTTCAACCTCTGGAAGTTCTTCGCCAGGTGCGGTTATGATGGCTAGTGTTTCAGCAACTGGAACGTCAACCCCTTCCTCTGCCAGAATCTTGCGCATGACCCCAGACGCGGGAGCCTCCACTTCATACGTCACCTTGTCAGAGAGCACCTCTACCACGGGCTCTCCTTTCTCCACCCTTTCCCCTTCCTTCTTGAACCATTGAACCACGGTTCCCTCTTTCATGGTTAGACTGAGCTTCGGCATCATAACCTTAGTTACCAACTTAGCCATCCCGTTCCAAGTTAATGGATAACTTCCTTTACCGCCCCTATTATTCTGTTCTCGTCGGGTATAACAAACTTCTCCAGGGGAGGACTAAAGGGTATGGGAGTGTCCGGCTCCGCCACCCTCTCAACTGGAGCGTCAAGATAGTCAATAGCCTCCTCCGCAACAACAGCTGCTATCTCCGCACTAACACCCCCTGTCTTACAGTCCTCTGTAACGATCACAATTCGACCCGTTTTTTTCACCGAGTCTACAATCGCCTGCTTGTCTAGCGGAACAAGCGTCCTCGGATCAACAACCTCTGTGCTGATTCCCTGTTTACTAAGCTCTTCAGCTGCGGCTAACGACTTGTGAACCATGTATAAAGTAGCAACAATTGTGACGTCTTCTCCCTCCCTCTTCACATCTGCAACACCCAATGGAACAGTGTACTCTTCTTCTGGAACTGGTCCCTTAAATGAGTAAAGAAGCTTATGCTCAAAAAACATAACTGGATTATCGTCTCGTATCGCCGTTTTCAGCAACCCCTTTGCATCATAAGGAGTCGAAGGCATCGCAATCTTCAAGCCCGGAACGTGCATGAACCAAGCCTCCAAACTTTGAGAATGGTGCGCCGCAATGTTAACTCCAGCCCCGAAGGGCATTCGGATCACCAGAGGCACCTCAACCTGACCTCCAAACATGTACCTCAGCTTGGCCGCTTGATTTGCGATCTGGTCCATAGCCAAGGCGGAAAGGTCTCCGAACATGATCTCGGCGACAGGTCTCATGCCAGTTATAGCTGCTCCAGTGGCAACCCCTATAATGGCCGACTCTGAGATAGGAGTGTCTCGAACCCTCTCATCTCCAAACTCTTCCGCCAGCCCCTTCGTCACTTTGAAGGCACCCTTCCAGTATCGTCCAACGTCTTCTCCCAGCACGAAAACCGTCTCTTCATGAAGCATCTCTTCCCTCAAGGCCTCGCGAAGAGCATCTCGATAAGTTATCTCCCTCAACCTTCAGCATCTCCTAGCAGTACACGTTTTCTAGAGCTCCATCCGGCTTTGGATACGGACTCTCCAAAGCAAACTTAACTGCATCCTCGACAGCAGCGACAACCTCTTGCTCGATTTTGTCAGCCTCCTCCTCGGTTAGGGTCTTCATCTCTAGGAGTCTCGCCTTGAATCGTATAATGGAATCTCTTTTCAGCCATTCTTCGACCTCTTCTTTGGGTCTGTAGGTGGCTGGGTCAAATCGGGAGTGTCCCTTGTGCCGGTACGTCTTGCACTCCATTAGTGTGGGTCCATTTCCACTCCTTGCCCTTTCAACAGCCTCATGCGCAGCCTCAAACACCGCGATCACGTCGTTTCCATCCACAACCACGCCGGGAATGCCGTACGCCACCGCACGATCCGCCACGTTCTCTATCGCCATGACTCTCGACTGACGGGTTCCCATGGCATAAAGGTTATTTTCACAGACAAACAGAACCGGAAGCTTCCAAATTGATGCCATGTTGATTCCTTCATGAAAAGTCCCCTGATTGGAGGCGCCCTCGCCGAAGAAGCAGGCCACAACTTGATCGGTTTTCCTCAGCCTGATGGACAGGCCTGCACCAGCAGCAATAGGAAGTCCAGCCCCCACAACGGCGGTGGCGCCCAGCATGCCTATGCTGAAGTCTGCAATGTGCATAGAGCCTCCTTTGCCTCTGCAGTAGCCTGTTTTCTTGCCCAAAATCTCCGCCATAACTCTCTTCAGCTGGCCGCCCTTGGCTATGCAGTGGCCGTGTCCGCGGTGGGTGCTCGTTATGTAGTCGTCCTTTCTGAGGTTGGCGCACACCCCAACTGCCACCGCCTCCTGTCCAGCGTAGAGATGGATGGTTCCGGGGACAAGGTTCTGACCGTACAAGTCATAAACTTTCTCTTCGAAGTGCCGGATCTCCAACATCTTTTTGTACATTTCAATCATTTTTCCTTTTTCCAGCGTCAATCCGTTTTCCTCCATTGAAAAACCACCTTAGAGAAATCAACGTGCCCTATATAAAATCGTTACGAGGAGGATCAAGGAGGGTTTAGACAGCAGCCTCTTCGGCTTCGACATCAAACACTTTTGCAACGGCAACCCATTCTCTGCTACTACTTCCGATCGCCTCCTCTAAAACGAAGCGAATCGCAGTAAAGATTTCTTGAAAATCCAAGGCGTTAATAGAGAAAATTTTAATGTTAGCCCAAGATGTGTGCGTGCAGATGCCATTTTGAAAACTACAGGCATTGCCGTGCCTTGTTGTCCTCGTAATCACTGTGACAGCTCTCGCGGTCTTGATTGTGAGACGTAAAAGAATGGAAGCGGCATGCTCTCTTTGAGAAGAAAACTGAAAAGGAATGGATCACTTATAATGTGTTGATGATTTTCTCTGCGATCAGGGTGGATGCGGCTCTCTGGGCTTCTTTTGTT
>CAYGCU010000038.1:0-6055 GCA_964348475.1 uncultured Candidatus Bathyarchaeia archaeon | reverse complement strand
ATTGTTAGTGGCGCTGTTCCTCCCCCCATCGCCATACTTAATATGAAGAATGGCAGGCCAAATTTGGCGAATTCGATCAGGGTTTCCGTGTCTTCCTTAGAGTGTTGTAAAGGGCTTATAGGACATGTGCTAGCAGAGATTACCGGCTTCTTCCTAAGCTCTTCTTCACCTCCCACAATCGTTGCTCCTATCTGAATGTAGTGCTTAATTGCATCGGCGCCATAAGTTGCGTGTGACACATGTTTCTCAGTGTTGTCCAGCCCTATTGCGAGTTCATGGAGAGCTCTTACGTACTCCGGGACATCATGTGCAGTAACTGTAGGAAGGAATACATGAACATTTTCCAAAGCGTCTGTGAGCCTAGCGAAATTGGCAACATCTTCGCTTCTTGAATCCCTGTGCATCCCTGTATTCAGATCGTACACTCTTATTCCATAACTTGAATTGTTGAAGTAGGTTTTTCCACTTGGTTTAAGCTTAACAGTGTGTTTAGGATTTCTGGCGTACAGCGTAACAACCTCGGGGGCTTTCTTAATCAACTCCTTCAGCAGATGTTGGGGTATCTTCACAACTTTCTTATCATAATTAACAATTGCTCCGGCCTCATCCATTAGTTTGAGCGCTCTGTCTTCGTAAATACTTACGCCAATCCGTTCTAATACATCTAGTGTGGCCAAATGGATCTCGTAAAGTTCATCTTTATTAAGTAGGTTAAGTCTAGATCCTTTAGACCATAAGGGTTCACTCATAACTCCGACCTCGATTCCTAGTATTCTGGCCAACAAGGGAAAAAGAATTTCGCCCAAATTGCTTAAGAATTTGTAGTCTACAAGCCACCATAGTCCTAATGATTAACTTGACGCTTCAGCTAGACTTCTACAAAGAATATATACTCCACTCATTCAAAGTGCCAATGATCCTACTTGACTGATTTTCAGACATTTTAGACATTTTCATCTAAACCGGGGCAAGAGCCTCGTTATGAACAAGCTAGTTTATTCACGCCTGCCATCCGTCTGTGTGATTCTCCTCAAAAATTTTGGAAATTTGTATGTCATGCAGAAATATCTCTAGTACACAAAGCTTAAAGTTTAAGGGTTGGCTACTTTATCCGGGGAGCAAAATTTGTCAAGCTTAGGGAAAAAATTTGGAAAAGTTATCGGCAAGATTAAGAAGGGTGAAAAGCCAGAGGTGACTGAGGAAGCCCCCGCCTCAGGTGGGCCTCCGGCTAAGGCTTATTTGAAAGCCCTACCTTTGCGCGACCTTGAGGACGTAGATGTGATCAAAAGCGAAGTAAAATCGGGGAACATACTCATCTTAAGAGTCGGCCCCCTCGCAAGAAAGAGTATTGAAGATGTTAAACGGGCAGTAAACGAGCTATACGAGTTCACCACAGTAGTTGGAGGAGACATCGCCCGTCTAGGTGAGGAGCGTGTGGTTATCACGCCCCCTTTCATCCGAATCTGGCGGGAAAAAACGGTCGCTTCTAAGCAGGAAATGCCTACCGCAGCCTGACTGTTTCTAGGATATCCGGCACGCGAGCCCTAACGTTGTACTTTCTCTGAAAGATGTTAGCCATGTTTAGACACTTCAGCCTCTCGCCATGACAAACAATCACTCTCTCAGGCTTTGGCGTAACCCGACGGATGTAACGGACAATTTGTCTCCTGTCCGAATGCCCAGAAAAGCCCTCAATGGACTCAACCTTCAAGTTAACCTTCACAATCTCGATTTTTCCCTCGCTGTTTATCATAGGCGTTTCCGCCAAGCCCTTCTGCACTCTACGCCCTAAGGTTCCCTCAATCTGGTAGCTAACGAAGATCATCGTGTTGTTTTCGCCCGGCGCCAGATACTTAAAGTAGTCAACCACAGGCCCGCCCTCCAGCATGCCGGAAGTCGCCATAATGATGCTCTGCTTCCCCTCCACGATTTCTTCCCTTGCGCTGGGATGCTCCACAATAGTGAAGTAATCCGATTGAAACGGGTTAACTCCCTCGTGCAGAATGCTGTTCCGCACCTCCCTTGCCAAGTACTCTGGATAAGCCGTATGGATGGCGGTTGCCTCGGAAATCATGCCCTCAATAAACACCGGCGCCTCCTTCAACAGTCCCTGGCGCATATACCCGTCGATAATCAACATGATTTCTTGAGCTCTGCCAACAGCCGGAACCGGAATCAGCACCTTGCCCCCTCGATCCAAAGTTTCATTTATCACCGACGTAAGTTTCTCTTCTGCTTCCATCCTGGACGGCGTTACGTCTTGTGGAGCTCCATACGTGCTCTCGGTTATTATAGTCTCCACCCTTGGAAATTCTGTGACAGCGGGCTCGAGAAGCATGGTTTTTGCATACTTGTAATCGCCTGTGTAGACAATGTTGTGTAGTCCTTCTCCGATGTGCAAATGTGTCACGGATGAACCAAGAATGTGTCCTGCGTTGTGCAGGGTTAGACGGACGTCCGGTGCTATGTCGGTCACGGCGCCGTGTCGCAACGGAATTGTGTGCAATACAGTTTCTCGCACGTCTTTTTGATCGTAGGGCGGCATCCCCCCTTGCTTGCTCAAAACGTCAAGATAGTCCAGTTGAAGTAGGGTCATGAGGCTTGAAGTGGGGGCTGAGCAATAAACCGGGCCATCGTAGCCGTACTTAAACAAGAACGGGAGAAAACCGCAGTGGTCTAGATGCGAGTGGCTTATGATTACGGCGTCTAAGGAGTCTAAATTGAACTGGGGCGCGTCGAGTCGAGGAAACGCTTGGAGGGGGTTTGCAGAGCCAGGGTTGATGCCGCAGTCCAGCAACACTTGGCTTTCCCTTGTTTGCACGAGAATGGTGGATCTTCCAACCTCTTGAAAGCCGCCTAGCGCGGTGATTTGGATGTCTCCAACCCCGTAGACCATGGGTCTGAAAATTTTCTCACCCACTGTACGGAGTATTCTGTCCCGCTCCTTACTTTCGGTGTGGATAAAATGCCGCATGTGCGCCATGATTTTTGATGGTATTGGGGGACTCCTTAAGATTCGTGGTCTCCATCGCGTATGTTTTATTATCTCCTGCAGGATTGCTCCGTTTTTTCCGATCGCTAAGCCGGGCTTTTTAGCTTCTGTGGTAACTTCGCCTAGGCTGGGGTCAAAACTTATGCTGGTTATCTCTGCCTCTTCAGGAACAATCTTGTGTATGATCCTTTCTGCTTCCTTCTCTGGCAATCTTACAGAGGGGTCAGAACGCACAACGATCCTTTTCCTAATCAAGTTGACGATGTCTGCAATTACATAACTCTGTTCAATAAGAACCTCCGGCTTCTTTGTGTAAACCGCTAAGGATGGACCTTCAAATTCGATGCGAGTGATCTCTGCCTCTTTAGGGATGTGCTCGAATATCGTTTGACTGATTTCCACCTTTGTTTTGTCGAAGGCTTTCACGCTTCCTTCTCGCTCCTCACGAGCTTCCCAAGATACCTTTTTTTTCATCGTTGCCTAGTTCACGATACCCTTTCAAGTCTATAACAGCCACGTCGAAGCTGTCTCCACTCGCGGTGTCCCTTTTCATAGCAGAGTTAACGGCGCGCACAACCACGGATAAAAGATCTTTGATCGTCATGTCCTCTTTGTATTTGTCTTCTAACACTCCATAGGCTATGGGAGAACCTGAACCCGTGGCGACGCATTTCTCTTCTGTGAGACTACCGAAGGGGTCTAGGGAAAACACGTGGGGTCCTGTGGTGTCAACGCCCCCGACGAGAACCTGGGCTATCATCGGCGCTAACCGAGCTGAGAAAAAGAGGTTCGCAATAAGTCGAGCTGCGGAGCTTACCGGCATTGGACGTTTGGTGTTCAGTTTGAACAGTTGCGCATTTGCCTTGAGTATATCCACTGTTCGTTGCGCGTCTGCAACCGTGCCTGAAATGGTCATGGCCAAGTGGTCGTCGATCTTGTACACTTTTTTCCCTCTCTTGTGAGCTACAAAGGTTCCCATCGTCACGCGAGTATCAGAGGCTACGATAACCCCGTCTTTGCAAACGACTCCAATCGTTGTTGTCCCTTTCAAAGCTGACTGATCAAACATTTCATGCATCTTCCGTTCTCTCCCGAAAATTTGATGTACCAACAATAACTTCTCGGGAGAAGCTAGCGACATGTAAAAACGGAGATGTTGGTAATAAGTTTTTTGTGTGATTCTACTCTAGAAACCAAGCTAAACAACATCAAGTTAGAGCAAATCTCAAGTCGCACATTCGAAACCGACGGGTTTAAAAGCATTTCAGGCCAACTAGTATGGGTCAACCCAAAACGTGATCGCCATTGAAGCTACACCGCATGCAGCTTCCAAGAGAAGTCATCGTGGGAAACGAAATCCTAGAGCTTATCGGCGACATCTGTAAAAGGCTCGGCTTTTCCAAATCTGCACTTGTGGTAACGGGTCCTCATACGCGTCATATTGCAGGCCACAGAGTTACGGACCTCCTCGACGACGCAGGAATTGATGTTAGCCAGTTCATTGTGAACTCCTTCACTGTAAAGGATGTTAGGACGGTTGAGGAAAAGATAATGGAATTGAAACCGCAGGTGGTGCTTGGAACCGGCGGTGGCACCAAGATCGATGTTGCAAAGCTTGGTTCTGCGCGTCAAGGAGTTCCATTCATAAGCATACCGACAACAGCGTCTCACGACGGAATCGCGAGTTGCGTCGTTTCTCTTAAAGGACTGAACAAACCCTATTCCAACATGGCGCAGTCCCCAATGGCCATTGTCGCGGACACCAACGTTATCACCCAAGCGTCCCATCGATTTGCGGCTAGCGGATGTGGAGACGTTGTGGCCAAGTTTACGGCGGTTCGCGATTGGGAATTAGCCCACAACGCAAGAAACGAGTACTACGGCGAGTACGCGGCAAGTTTATCCCTCATGAGCGCAAGACTTGTTGCTGAACACGCAGACATAATTCAGCCCGGGTTGGAAGACGGTGTGCGGGTTCTTTTGGAAGCTCTGATTAGCTGCGGCGTGGCCATGAGCATCGCCGGGAGCAGCCGACCCTGCAGCGGTTCAGAGCACCTGTTCAGCCACGCCCTCGATCTTATCGCGCCAAAGCCGGCCATGCACGGGGAACAATGTGGTGTGGGAACAATAATGATGGCGTATCTTCACGGAATGGATTGGAAGCGTATCAAAGAGACTCTGGAAAAGGTGGGTGCTCCCACCACAGCGAAGGAGTTAGAAATAGAACCTGAACATGTTGTACAGGCTTTGATGCAGGCAGATGCGATTCGACCTGAGCGATACACCATTTTAGAGGAAAGAGGGCTAAATTACGATTCGGCTGAAAAGCTCGCAAGAGTTACAGGTGTGATAGATTAGAAGCTCGAGTCAGAGCTTGTCTTTTTGTAACCGTTCTCTTCCAGTTTCCTGTCTTTTGAACGTTTCAACAAACTTCACGGTTGTGGTTTCCGGAAAGAACTTTTGTATGTCGGCGGCGATGCCTCTCTTCGCGAGTTGCAGTCCTTCCACGTAGAGGGCTTCTTCAGGCACGTTTATCACCACACCCTTTTTGCTTGTCTTCAAGCTAAACTTCTTCACCTCAACCGCCGGAATCCTTCTGTGGATAAGGGCGGTGATTTTCTCCACTTTTGTTTCAAGCTTCATCTGAATAGTCACGTCGTAAATCAGGGTTTTACCTGCTAGTGGAGGGTTGAAGTCTAGCTGAACCCTTCCGGACCCCATAGTTCTCACGGTGGCGAGCTTTCCGTCAAGCTCAATGCGCATACCCAATTGAGGTGTGATTCCGCGGGTGGTGAGTCGTCGTAGCGGAACTAGCTTTACCTTTTCTGGGTCGCGGGGTCCAAAAGCCTTTTCTGGCGGGATCTCGATGGAGGCTGTCTTTTTGAGCTTAAAGTTTGGTAGGCTTTCTTCTATCGTCTTCAGCATCCACCCTTCACCGACAACCATCAGCTTTGACTCGTAGATTTCGCCTTCTTTGTAGAGCCTCTCTTTTTTCGCAACTTCTTCCATGGTGGTGTCGAAGACCTCGCCGGTTTCTTTAACCTTAGCCACGTAGTCGATATG
>CAYGCU010000037.1:0-6152 GCA_964348475.1 uncultured Candidatus Bathyarchaeia archaeon | reverse complement strand
AACGAAGGTTAATAGTTGCCCCACAAGTGGCTCAGTCAACTCTTGTCCAATCAACCTCACGGCAAAGGCAGCTATCATAAGCAATACATCCATCATCACAGTTGTTGCTTATCGTATTTCACGAACTCACCATAAAAGCGTTTGCTCAGCGTTCAGACCACCTACCTCAGTTCACGTCATTGCCTCCCGTCTTATCTCAAACAGAACCGTTCCGCCAAGAGTGTATGGAGGACCCGGGTCAAGACATTGAACATACCCAACGTCACCTTCTTCTACTGCTAGACCTAACTCCTTAAAGCTGATGCCGTGACTCAGAGCAACGATCATAGACAACATGGACCCGAGCGAGTGGACGCACAGCGCGTCAGTTTTCTCCGGAACGATCTTAGGCGACTCAATGACGATCTTGTCTCCAACCTTGAACACCGGGCACCTTCCTCGAACCTCTTTTGCAGTTACAACAAGCCGATAAACCCTCTTCATAACAAGATCCCCTACAACAGAGAGCGACTCTATCAACAAATCTATATTTAGTTTACCGCATTCCAACCCTTTTAGCCCCTTAAGCTAGAGAGGGTAGAGAAAAATAAAAAAGAATGAACCATAGAGAATAGAGCCTTGACCATAAAACGGAGAACCTCAAATTTATGCAGCATCGGTTCCCAGCCATAATCGGGGTCGGCAGAACAAAGTTCGGTGAACACTACGAGAGGGAACACGAAAAACTGGTGGAAGAAGCCTGGCTAAAAGCCTCAGACGCCGCTGGCATAGAGCGGAAGAACCTAGACGCCGGCTACTTCTCAGATTATTTCCTCCAAATCACCAACAAAGTCGGAATCGAAGAAGGCTTCCTCTCAGAACTCACAGAACTTCACATCCCAATGGAAAAAATGAGATCCTTCAGCTCCGCCCTCCTAAACGCCTGCCACGCTATACAATCAGGAAAGTACCGCATGGCTCTCGTAGGCGGAGTGGAGAAAATGACTGACCGCTGGGACAAAATCAGGGACGACCTAATGCTCCTAGAAGACCCGTGGAGCTACTACGCCGGATGCACACCCGAGGCAAACCACGAACTCATGCTCAGAGAATACATAAAGAAGTACAAGATTTCCGGAGAGGCTCTTGAAAAATTCAACACAGCCTTAGCTCAGATATCCGTAAAGAATCACCAACACGCAATGAAGAATGAATACGCTCAGTTTCAAAGGAAAATCAGCACGGATCTGGTATTGAAAGAAAGGTCCAAGGTGCATAAGCCGTTGGGACTCTACGACTTTGCTCCCATCTCAGACGGAGCCTCAGCTCTGATCTTGGCGAGTCCGGAAGTCGCCAAGAAGTGCACCGACACACCCATATACATTGTTGGTTCTTCCTCAGCCACCGACTACATCACGTTTCCTTCACGGGAGGTAAGAACAGGATTCATAGCAAGCACTATAGCTATGGAAAACGCGCTTGAAAGAGCCCGTATAGGAACACAGAACATTCAGATGGCTGAGCTCTACGACCAGTCCACACTTCTGGAAATGGTGTCCCTAGAAGACCTCGGGTTTTCGAAAAGAGGGAAAGCATGGCTCGACGTTTACAGCAGCTGCAAAGACTACAAAGGCTTCTACGAAATCAACGGAAGAAAACTCTTTGTAAACACAAACGGCGGACTCAAGGCTGACGGAAACCCTCTCGGAGCTACTGGCGGGGCCCAGGTTTTTGAGGTTGTTAAGCAACTCAAGGGTGAAGCTGGCGATAGACAGGTAAAGCCCGACGGAGACCTGCAGTTTGGATGCGCCCTGGAGTTTGAGGGATTCGGAACCAAGGCTTACGTGCACATCTTAAGGAGGGACTAAAATGAGCAGCGAACCTATTGAAAGAAGAGTCTCCTACATCGGAGACAGACTCAGAGGAAGCCGATGCGGAATCTGCGGAAAGGAATACTTCAGGACTAGAGACTATTGCGTAGTCTGCGGAAGAAGAAGCTTCGGCAAGATGGAGGACGCGGACTTCTTCTACGAAAAAGGCAAGCTAGAAGTCTGCACCATCATCGAGAAGCCCACAAACAAGTTTACCAAACTCAGACCATACCTCTACGGCATCGTCTCCTTTCACAACGGGAAGGTGAGAGTCCCAGGCAGACTGACTGACTGCATCTTAAAGGAAGAGGAGATAGACCTGTCCAGCTTCGAAGACAGAGGGGTTGTCCCAAGGTTCAGAAGAAGATATGCTGTGCAAAAAAGCGACATAATCCCAACAATCTCCCTAGCCTTCACGTTCGCCGACGAGTACTACCCACACCAGAAACACGAGATAGTTAAACCCAAAAAAGAGTGTGAAACCCCGGGAATCACCGGATACGGAGTGTACGTCCCAAGATTCAGGATCAAGGAGGGCCATATGGAAAGATCAGTGCCGTTCATGGATGAAGACGCCATCACCGCAGCAGTTGAGGCTGGAAAGATGGCCCTAATCCATTCCGGAGTGGACCCCTCACTGGTCGGCAAGGTATACGTGGGTTCAGAATCCAACCCCTACGCAGTTAAGCCCATAGCCTCCAAGGTGGCTCAGGTGTTGAAGCTGGGCGAGGAAGAACGAATGGCCGGTATGCAGGGCGTGGACGCCATCGACACGGAGTTTGCATGTAAGGCCGCCACCAGCATGTTCAAAGACGCGGCAGCCCTCGTGTACTATCCTGGCGCCCGCACACCCTACGCCATGGTGATAGGCACCGACAATTCTCAGGCTGCACCCCGAGACGAGCCCGGGGGAGAGCTGGATTTTTTTGTTGGTTATGGCGGATCCGCCTTCATCTTCGGCATGCACGACGTTATAGCTGAGCTTGAAAGCTGGTACTCCTGCACTTCAGATACTCCAGACTTTTGGAGGAGGGATCTGGAGCCATATCCAAGACACGGCGGACGATTCACTGGTGAACCTGCCTACTTCAAGCACGTAGTGAAGGCGGCTAAAAGGCTTATGGAGAAACTGAAGCTTCAACCCGGCGATGTCGACTATTTTGTTTCCCATCAGCCTAACATCGGCTTTCCCATCAAAGTGGCTAGGGCGCTGGGGTTCAGAGAGGAGCAGTACATGCCTGGTTTGCAGGTTGCTAAGTTCGGCAACACGTATTCCGGTTCTTCACCCATCGGTTTGGCGGCTGTTCTAGACAAAGCTAAACCAGATGAAAGAGTTGTCATAGTGAGTTATGGGTCAGGGGCGGGAAGCGACGCTTATTCCCTCGTGACGACCAGCCAGATACGGGAGAAGACGCGGCGGCAAAAGTTTACTGTTCAGCATCAGGTTGAAAACAGTTACATAGAATACGTAGACTACGATACCTATAAAAGGCTTAAGCTTGGTCTTTAGAAGACTGTAAAACCTAGTTTACGTCATTAACCCTTTTTCTTTTTTCTGAATTCTGGATATTTACCACGTTTTCATAACGTTTATCATCTCTATCTTAAGGACTACATTTTAGCAGGGCGTTTGGCGGTATCAAAATGCGTGATGGCCTAACCCTAATTGTTTTGCAGTTGGGAATTGGCGGGGTGGGTGGTTTTTTCATAGGATACGCAATTAGAAAAGTTTTGGTGTTGCGCGCCAACAAAACCAAACGCAAACATAAATAATAAGATGATAAGATGAAAATCCTCCTCGACTGCCCACAGAGGATATCTGAAAAGAGAGAAAATGAAAGTGTTCAAAACGACGAAATCATCTTAGAATCGGGGTTACAAAGGGGTCTACAAAAAACAAAAGCGGAGAGGCAGAGAGAGGGAGAATAACGCAAACAACGTTAGCAAACAGAGTAGTTGAAAGTCTTAAATAGTGCTCTCCAATCATAAATAATAACGAGCATCATGGCGGAAATTTGTTCCACATGCGGACTACCCCTTGATATATGTGTCTGCAAAGAAATCAGCAAAGAACAACAAAGAATCCGAGTGAGAATAGAAACACGCAAATGGGGAAAAGCAGTAACCGTTGTAGACGGCATCAATGACAAAGATACAGACCTAGGAAGACTCGCCCAAAAACTCAAAACCTTCTGTGCCTGCGGAGGGACAGCAAAAAACAACCAGATTATGCTCCAAGGAGATCACCGACAGAGAGTGCAGGCCTTCCTTGTTGAACTTGGATACCCAAGAGAAAACGTTGAAGTTCAATAACAAGAGGCCGAGCAAAACAACATGGGCATACTCAAAAACTTCCGTGATGTACTCAAGAGTACGAAACGAAGAAGCCCAACCCTGAAACTCTGTCCCAGATGCGAAAGCCCCAAACTCCGGCTCTCCAGCCGCTTTGACGTTTGGCTAACACCTGAACAATACATCTGTGAAAACTGCGGCTATAAAGGTCCAATAGTGATGGAACTGGAAGAAAAGAAAGAAAACACTAGTCCGGCAACTTGAGCCCCAAATTTCTCCTGAGACTCTTATAACGATTCCTAACTGTAACCTCAGTCACGCCCGCAGCCTCAGCAATATCCTTCTGCGTCTTCTTCTCGTTATTCTGCAAGCAAGCAATGTAAAGAGCCGCAGCAGCGAGCCCCATAGGATCCTTACCAGAGGCAGCCCGTTTCCGTTTTGCCTTCCCAAGAATCTTGATGGCAAGCCCCTGGGTTGGACCACTGATGCCGGTTCTCTCAGCGATCTTAGAGATGTAGGTCAGAGGATCAGCAATGGGCATGCGAATATTCAACTCACGAAGCAAAAGCCGATAACACCGGGCAACATCCTTCTTATCAACAAGACTGGCGTCAGCTATCTCCCGAAGGGTTCTCGGAGTTTCACTCGTTCGACAAGCAGCATAGAGGGCAGCAGCCGCTATGGCTGCGATGGATCTCCCCCTCACCAAACCCTTGTCCAAAGCCTTGCGATAGATCACGGCAGCCTTTTCTTTAACTGGCCCCGGAGCGTAAACCTTGTCGGAAAGTCGGTCGAGCTCCGCCATGGCTTGAGCCAGGTTTCTATCAACGGAAGAGTGAACCCGAGACCGTATCTGCCACTTCCGCAACCGCCACATTTGGAGTCGCGTAGAAAGAGGAAGCTTACGTCCAAACGCGTCGCGGTCCACGCGTCCTATGGCGGTTGATAATCCCTTGTCGTGCACGGAGTAAGAGGTGGGGATGCCCACACGGCTTCTAGAATTCTTCTCTTCTTGCGTGAAGGCCCGCCACTCTGGACCCTTGTCCATCATCTGTTCACGGAGTACAAGGCCGCAGCCACTGCAAATGGTTTCACCAGTGTCATAGTCATGAATAAGGTTTTTGTTGCCGCACTCAGGGCATTTGTCCGCGGACCGCTGTTGTGTTTCTCCCTTTTCCATGATCTTCATTCCTCCATGGAGTAACGTAGGCGAGAGAACCGTCACAAGAGGTGGCTCCTCATTAGAACCTTCACTATCAGAAGGCGTCCATCTGGCCCCGCCGTGCTAAAGCAGTGGAGATGTATTAATATATAAGTCTTGCGGTTTTCCAAAGCATATTTCTCATCAAGTTTAGCAGACGTCATCAGCATCGTTCGATAGTTTTAACCGACTTACTCGTGGGCGGCATCCGTCTGTTTATAACGTGGTAACTTTAAATTGGATAGTGGTTTTGTTACGAGTGGAAGGTGTAGACTTGGCTCGTCTGCCGGATAAGGTTCGTGTTGTCTTGGAGAAGGTGGTTCGGAAGTTGAGCAGGCGAGAAACGGTTTCAGGTGTTGGCTTGTTTGGAAGCCGGAGTCGAGGCGATGCGGACACAAATAGCGACGTAGATTTGTTAGTTGTGGATGGGCGGGACTTTAAATACGAATACGTGGATCGTCTGGAATGTGAAGATTTTCTTGTTGACTTGAACTACATCCCCAAAAAATGGGTTATAGGTTCGGTTCCTCCGGAGATTGATCAAAAACTCTATGAGATGGTAGTCTTGCACGACAGAGAATGGTTGTTGACGAACACAAAGGATTGGATTTCCCGAACCTATCGAAAGCCTGAGCGTGTGGGCATTCGAACCGAAGTGTATCTGGTAGAGTCGGATATATACTTGAGCAGAGCTGCTTCGGCTTACAGTAGAGGAGACTATCAGAGTGCGTGCGTGTTTGCGGGCATGGGATTAGAATCTATGCTGAAGATTCTGGTGGAGATCAATCTGCTTCCTATCTCGAACACTC
>CAYGCU010000036.1:0-6521 GCA_964348475.1 uncultured Candidatus Bathyarchaeia archaeon | reverse complement strand
ATAAATCATAGTTTTTCCGCCAAATACTCAACCATAGATTCGAAGATTAATCTTCCATCTCCATATTTTGACGGCCTTTCCAACCTCGTCCAGTCTGGCAACTGCCAATTGTAGTAGGCTCTTTCTGGATGGGGCATTAATCCAAAAACTGTTCCAGCTGGATTGCAGATGCCAGCAATATCATGAAAGGATCCATTGGGATTTATTGGATACCGCCCCTCCGCGAATTCGCCTTTTTCGTCGCAGTATCTGAAGACAAGCTGGTCGTTGTTGTAGAGTCTCTCTAAGCAACGCTTCTCCTTCTCTTTTGGGAATACGAATCTTCCCTCAGCGTGGGCCACAGGTATTCTCAACACCTTTCTCTTCGGGATTTTCTGAGTGAAAATGCATTTTCCAGAGTTTTCGTGTCTGATGTAGACCCAGTTGCAGTAATATCCTATTGGGATGTTGGTGGCCAAGGCGGCCTCTGGAAACTCAGTTACTCCTTCAAATCCTGACAACAGTCCACTCTCAACCAAAACCTGAAAACCGTTGCAAATCCCTAAGACTGGCCTCTCGTCCTCAACGAACTTTTTTAGGTCGTTGCCAAGTTTAGCCAAAGCTTCTTTTGCCCAGATGGCCCCAGCCCTTACATAGTCTCCGTGGGAAAAGCCGCCTGGAAACACGATAGTGTTGTAGTCCAGCAGATTCCCTTTTTTGATTATCTCGTTGCAGTGCACGACTTCCGCCTTAACTCCCAGATCGCTGAATGCTCTTCTGGTTTCTGCGTCACAGTTGGTTCCGGCAACCCTCATTATGCAAACGTTAATTTCCTCTCTTTCCATAGTCGTCTCCTAAAGGTTCTCTTCCAAGCGTCTCTCAACTCGCTTAGGCTGGCGTTGACTATTCGTTTGCCGTTTAAACCGTAGACAGAGAGTCGTTCGTCTTTCTCAATTTGGCCAACCGCTGAACAAACAGTTCTTCCAATTAGCGCCTCAAAATCTTCTGTGCGTTTCTCCGGAACTTCCACCAAGAATCTGCTGTTGGACTCCGAGAAGAGGACATGGTCGTTTCTTCTCATGTTTCTAGTTCTCGGAACGCTTTTTAAGTTCAATCTTATTCCGTGCCCCCCACTAAAAGCCATCTCAGCAGCCGCCACCGCCAAGCCCCCTTCAGAAAGGTCATGACAAGATTTGGCACATCCAGAATCAATCGCCTCAACGATCGAGTCCATGACTCTCCTAGCCTGAACCGCCCTAACCCTCGGAACAGTTTTCCCTGCAAAACCTTTCAGCTTATAATATTCGGAGCCGCCTAGCTCAGGATAAGTTTGACCAACTAGATAGATCAGATTTCCCGGTCTTTTTGCATCCGTGGAAACCGTTCTTCTCACGTCCGGAATTATTCCTATTGCGGTGATTAGGAGAGTTGGGGTGACTGAAATTGAAAGGTCCGGTCCAACCCGCAACTCGTTGTAAAGGCTGTCCTTTCCTGAGATGAAAGGTGTCCCAAACGCCTTCGCGAAGTCATAGCAGGCTTGACAGGCCCTAACCAGCGAGCCCATTCTATCCGGTCTTTCCGGGCTACCCCAAGTGAAGTTGTCCAGCAGCGCGATTCTCCGCCCCCCGACTGAAACGTTGTTCCTGATTGCTTCGTCTATGGCGGAGGCTGCCATCCAGTACGGATCAATCTTTCCGTAGTTGGGGTTCATTCCACACGAGATAACGATTCCCTTCCAAGAGTTTGACAGAGGTTTTATGACCGCAGCGTCGTTGGGGCCACTATACTTTCCGTGCAAAGGTTTTAACACGATGTTTCCTTTAACCTCGTGGTCGTAGGTTCTTATCACTGGCTCCTTGCTCGCAACGTTTGGGGCGGACAGAATTTTCAACATGTCTTTCGTTAGGTCGCTTGGCTCAGCAAAACTTGGCTCAACGCCATTTGGCTTTTTCCATCTCGCAGTCCTTCTGGCTTTCGGTGGGGCAAACAAGAAATGTAAATCCAAGTCGGCAACTTTCTGTCCACGATAATGAACCCCAAGTATTCTGCCTTCCGTGAATCTTCCAACAGGAGTTGCCTCTGTGTCCTCGCTCTCAAAGATATTCAAGACTTTCTGAAGGTTTTTCTCCCTGACAGACAACAGCATTCTCTCTTGTGATTCCGAAATGTAAATCTCCCATGGGGCCATAGCAGGATATTTGAGGGGAACCTTTTCGAGTTCAACGTGAACTCCGCATCCTGATCTGTGTGCCATCTCGCCTGTGGCGCAGGATAGCCCCCCGCCTCCTAGATCGGTTATGGCGGAGCCTAGTTCGTTGTCTCGTACCTCAAGGATTGCGCGCTTGAGTTTTTCTTCCTCTATGGGATTCCCGATTTGAGCCGCTGGCCTCGAGACCTCCTCAGACCCCTTGTTTAACTCGGCTGACGCGAAGGTTACTCCGTGGATTCCGTCTCGACCTGTTTTTCCACCAGCCAAGACAGCGATGTCTCCGGGCCTTGTGTCTCTTACAAACTTGTTAGTCGGGAGAATTCCTATACAGCCGCAGTAGACCACAACGTTGCCCACGTAGCTCTCGTCAAAGTATATCGCGCCGTTGACCGTGGGTACTCCCATGTTGTTTCCGTAGTGGCCTATGCCGGCGACAACTCCCTTAAAGAGATATTTTGGATGCTTTGTTCCTAGAGGAACCTTATCAAAGTCGTAGTCTAGGGGTCCAAATCCGAGAACATCCGTGCAGGCTATTGGATCAGCCCAAACCCCCAGTATATCTCTGATAACCCCGCCTACGCCGGTGGCAGCTCCCCCGAAGGGGTCTATGGCTGATGGGTGGTTGTGGGTTTCCACTTTTACAGCGATTGCGTAGCCGCTTTCAAAGTCAACTATGCCCGCGTTGTCTTCAAAGACAGAGATGTACCAAGGCAAGTTGAGTTCTTTCGTAGCATTTGCTATATACTCCTTAAACATGTTGGCTACGATCAGTTTTCCTTTCGGCGTGACGATGTCGCCCTTGAAAGTTTTGTGGTAACAGTGCTCTGACCAGGTTTGGCCTATGGTTTGAAGTTCAACGTCGGTTGGATTTCTTTCTATGTTTAAAAAATGTCTTTTTACACTCTTCATTTCATCTAGAGTTAAGCCGATCCCTAGCTCGTTGCTGATTTGCACCAGCTCTTTCTCATTCGCGTCCAACACGTTTACATCGGAAAGTTCGAAGGGCAGGTTTCTCTTGATGTAAAGCCGGGTGGTCATTTTGACTCCTCTATGTCGAAACGATAGTTGTCTTTTGTCGGATTTGCCAGCAGCTTCCTACACATCTCATCAACATGTTTCTTAGCCTCTTTCAGAGAGTTTGCCTGAAGATAAACTTGATAAACTTTACTAACGTTGACTGTTTCTACAGGGTATCTCAACTCTTTCAGGGATTCCGCTGTAGTTTCTCCCTCGGGATCGGAATGCCCCGGTTTGAGAGAAACCTCAATTCTAACCCGATACCTCATATCATATCATTAAACATTTAAAAATTTAAGTCTTACTTACACGAATTTAAACAAAAATTTTAAAATCTCATTAATTCATTTTTCTTTGGTATGAAGCACGACACCATTCTTGTCCTTGACTTTGGCGGGCAGTACTGCCACCTCATAGGGAGAAGAGTCAGGGAACATCAGGTGTATTCTGAAGTGGTCCAGTACGAAATAACCGTTGGAGAAGTCGAGGCTCTGAAAGACCGGTTCAGCGTTAAAGGACTAATCTTATCAGGTGGTCCTCTAAGCGTTTACGAAGAGAACGCTCCCAAATGCGATCCGAGAATTCTGGATTTGAACGTGCCAGTCCTGGGCTTATGCTACGGTCATCAGCTCATCGCTTATTTCTCTGGAGGAAAAGTGGAACCGGCAAGGAAGAGGGAGTATGGAGTGACTTATGCGTTGGTTGATAAGCCTTTAGACGTGCTGAAGGACTTAGACAAGAAAGAAAGAGTCTGGATGAGCCACGGCGATACCGTTTACGCTCTTCCTAACGAATACGAGGTTCTTGCCCACACCGAAAACTGTCCCGTTGCTGCTTTCAGACATAAAGAAAAGCCAGTATATGGATTGCAGTGGCATCCCGAGGTTGTTCACACAAGAAACGGAATGAAAATGCTTAGAAATTTCATCTTTGAAGTCTGCGGGTGTGAAGCAAACTGGAGAATGGAGGATCTCATAGAGAAGGCAGCAAAAGAAGTGAAGCAGACGGTCGGCGACAGAAAAGCCATAATTGCCTTAAGCGGCGGAATCGATTCTAGCACAGCCACCGCTCTAGCCGCCAAAGCCATCGGAAAAAATCTAACCGCAGTCTTTGTTGATCACGGCTTTATGAGAAAGGGCGAGCCCGAATTTGTTAGGAGCACATTCAAGGAGTTTGGCATAGACTTTGTTTCGGTGAATGCTAGAGAGAGATTTTTGGAAAAATTAAGAGGAGTGGCAGATCCCGAGAGAAAAAGGAAAATAATTGGAGAAGAATTCATCAGGGTTTTTGAAAAAGTTGCCAAGAAAGTTGGAGCAAACTATCTCATACAGGGAACCATCTATCCGGACAGAATCGAGTCAGGCTTCAGAAAGTTTTCGGACAAGATAAAAACCCACCACAACGTTGCGGGTTTACCCATCAAAATTGAGTTCAAAGCAATCGTTGAGCCTTTACGAGACTTGTACAAAGATGAAGTCAGAAGGGCTGCGGTAACATTGGGGTTGCCCAAGGAGATCGTTCACAGACAACCGTTTCCGGGTCCCGGTCTGGCAGTTAGGGTTGCAGGTGAAGTGACCGAGGAGAAAATCGACATCGTAAGGAGGGCCGACAAAATTGTAACAGAGGAGATAGAGAAAGCTGGACTGAAAGATGGGTTGTGGCAATACTTTGCAGTCCTAACCGGCACGAAAAGCACTGGAGTGAAAGGTGATTCCAGAGCCTATGGCTGCACAATCGCTATTAGAGCCGTCGAAAGCAAAGAAGCCATGACCGCTAGCTTCGCGAAAATCCCCCACGAGCCCCTAGAAACGATCTCGACAAGAATAACCAATGAGATCCTACAAGTCACACGAGTAGTGTATGATGTCACCCATAAACCACCAGCAACAATAGAATGGGAATAGAAAAGAATCGAGGGGCACGACCATAAGGGCAACAATAGTCGACTATAAAATGGGCAACATCAAAAGTGTTTGTAATGCTTTGAAATATTTAGGGGCAAGACACGTAATTGCAAAGTCTCCTTCTGACGTGAAGGGGGAGAGAATAATAATCCCTGGGGTCGGCGCTTTCGGGAAAGGATTGAATAATTTAAAACCCTTCATTCCAAAAATAAGGGAGACTTTAACTTCTAACACGCCCTTACTCGGCATCTGCTTGGGGCTGGAGATGTTTTTCGAGGGCTCTGAAGAATCTCCCGGAATTAAAGGCTTAGAGCTGATGAAAGGAAAAATCGTAAGAGTTAGGACCAAATTGAGATTGCCTCACATTGGGTGGAACTCTCTAGAAATCAGAAAGAGAGCCTGTCCTTTGTTTCAAGATGTCGATAACGGACACGCATACTTTGTCCACTCGTATCACGCCTTACCAGAAGAGGATTTGGTTGCAGCTACGACAAATTATGGTTGCAAAATAAATGCAAGTGTATGGAAAGAGAATATTTTCGGAACTCAATTTCATCCAGAGAAGAGCGGAGCTTTAGGCTTGCAGATTCTAAAGAATTTCTTGGAGTTGTAAAGATGCTTTGCCATAGAATAATCCCTTGCCTTGACTGCGACCTCGCTTTACCAGAAGGACGCGTAGTTAAGGGAATCGAATTTAAACAAATTAAGTACGCGGGAATTCCTTGGCAACTAGCTGAGAAATACTACAAAGATGGAGCAGATGAATTAGTTTTCCTCGATATAACTGCAAGCCACGAAAGAAGGGAAACAATGACGCATGTGATTGCAAAAACCTCGGAAAACGTTTTTGTCCCATTGACTGTAGGAGGAGGCATACGTAACATCGAAGATGCGAGAAAAGTATTCAATGCTGGTGCCGATAAGATATCCATAAACACCGCGGCGATAGAAAATCCTATTATAGTAAATAGGCTGGCGAGATATTTTGGAAGTCAAGCATGTGTAGTTGCTATTGACGCAAAGAGGAGGTACGTTACCGGAGCAGAAGAAGCTGACAATAAAATCGTTGTAGAAACTCCTGTAGGTCTTTGCTGGTTTGAATGCTCCATCTATGGTGGTAGAAAATTTACTGGGTTAGACGCGATAAGATGGGCAGTGCAAGTTGAGGAGAGAGGTGCTGGAGAAATCCTACTTACAAGTATGGATAAGGATGGTGGCAAAGAAGGGTACGACATCCCTTTAACTAAGGCAATAAATGATAGAGTGACTATACCCGTGATAGCCTCTGGCGGTTGCGGCACTTCAGAACATTTAAGCGAGGTTTTTCAAAAAACTCAGGTCAGCGCTGCTCTAGCAGCAAGCATCTTCCACTATGGAACCCACAATATAAAAGAAGTCAAAGAATTCTTGGC
>CAYGCU010000035.1:0-6582 GCA_964348475.1 uncultured Candidatus Bathyarchaeia archaeon | reverse complement strand
ACTATTCTAGGCTAAATAATTTACAACTTCCGGTGGTGTCAAATTGCAGGTTATTAAGGAAACAGAATCCATATGCCCTGAGTGCTTTAAGGTTCTAGATGCCACCATATTTGAAAGGGACAACAAGGTTTACATCAAAAAGGAGTGCCCCGAACACGGGAAGTTTCAAGACGTCTACTGGTCGGATTACAAGCAATACCTACGCGCTGAGCAGTTCAGGTACGACGGCGACGGACTTGGAAATCCCCGCACTAAAACCAAGCTGGACTGCCCCTTCGACTGCGGCATATGCCCACAACACAAGTCGCACACCGCGCTCGCCATCATCGACATAACCAACCGGTGCAACCTACGCTGTCCAGTCTGCTTCGCCAACGCCGCTGCCGCTGGCTATGTATACGAACCTTCGAAGCAGGAGGTTCGAGAAATGCTGGAGAACCTTCGAAGCAACGACCCCGTGCCCGCAACCGCGCTGCAGTTCTCTGGAGGAGAGCCAACAATCCGAGAAGACCTTTTCGAGCTTATGCGCATGGCTAAGGAGCTGGGCTTTCGACATGTGGAGGTGAACACTAACGGTCTGCGACTTGCGCAAAGCGTAGACTATTGTCGTGAGTTGAAAGAAGCTGGAATGAGCACGGTTTATCTGCAGTTCGACGGCGTAACTCCTGAGGTGTACGAATTCACGCGTGGATGCGATTTGCTTGAAACGAAAATGAAGGCTGTTGAAAACCTTCGGGAAGCTGGGATAAACAGTGTGGTTCTGGTGGTCACGTTGATCAAAGGTGTCAACGACCATCAGGTGGGAGACATTATACGGTTTGCCATTCAAAACTTCGATGTGATCCGATGTATAAATGTTCAGCCTGTTTCTCTATGCGGAAGACTCCCTGAAGAGGAAAGGGCAAAAATGCGCATCACCATCCCTGACTTCACTCAACTGTGCGAAGAACAAACTGACGGAAAAATAAAAGTCTCTGACTTCTATCCAGTGCCCGCTGTGGTTCCCATCTCCAAAGCGGTTGGCGCTTTGAGAGACAAACGGTACGTGGAGTTCACAACCCATCCCCACTGTGGAACCGCCACCTACATCTTCGTTGAAGACGGGGAAATCGTGCCCATCACTCGTTACGGTAACATTGAAAACTTCCTCAAAACCATGAACAAGGTTTACGAAGAAGCCGCGAAAGGACACAAGAGAAAAGCTCAGATTCGGCTGATCGGCGCACTGCGTCACGTCAAGTTTGGTTTACTAAGAAAGTATCTTTTGCCAATAATAAGATCGGGAAGCTATGAGGCGCTAGGCGACCTGCACAGAAGGATGCTAATGATCTCAGCCATGCATTTTATGGACCCCTACAACTTCGATCTTGAAAGAGTTCAGCGATGCTGCATACACTACGCTGTTCCTGAAGGCAAGATCATCCCGTTCTGCACCATGAACTCCATTCACAGACCCAAGATCGAGGAAAGGCTTGGCGTTCCATTAAAAGAATGGCAGAAGAAACACAAGGCAGAAATCAGCGCAATAGCATAGCAGAAGAAAAGTTTTGGAACACTTTTGCTCAGATGGGATAGGCACCACAGGTTCTGCAATAGGTGGAATTCCTCGCAACGTTCGAGTGGCACTGAGGGCAGAGTTTCCCGTTTGGATCGATGGGATGTGGGACGCCTATGACTGCCCTGTAAATCTCGTAGTAGAAGAGTTGTTCCTTACTCCGGATCACCACTTTGTCCTCCTCAAGATACCTGCTCCTTTTATCCTCAAACTCCACATCAGCAATGTCCCGGTCAAACACGCTCGAAAGCACGGAAGTCCCCGAACCCTGCTCAATGGGCATCTTAACTCTCCACACGACCTCCTCAGGCAAGATGCCCTCGAAAGCCTTACGAACGATCCACTTGCCCCACACGCTTCCCTTTTCAGGTCTAACCTTGTATCCAGAATCAAGCTTCATGGCGAACACTTTGAAATCTGGATCAAGATATGGAAGTTTTGCTTCAACGTCTAGAGTTTTCGCCAACGGGACAGACGAGAACGACATCACCTTCCACAGCTTCTTCAACTCCAAGTCCAGCTTTTCTTTTTCTAGATTGAAGAGAAAGCTGTATCCAGCGAACAGTTCGTCGCATCCGTCTCCCGTCATAACCGTGTTTATCCCCTTCTCTTTCGCCACCTTCAACCCAACCAGTATCGCCGCACTGTTGCGTACCTCCATGGGATCAAAAGACTTCTTCGTCTTTACAACTGTCCGAATGGCGTCATACAATTCGTCTTTATCAAAGTAGTGAACAACGTTTGTGAGAAATAAACGCTTAGCCATCAAATTTGCATATTTAACATCTGGGGCTGGGAACCCTTGAAAGGCAACGGTAAACGCCTTCAACAAGGTGAATTTTGATGCAATCACCGCCAAAACGCTCGTGTCTAACCCGCCGGAAAGCAGAATGCCCTCCGCCAAATTCTTTTTTACCGCCTCTTCTAACAACGATCGAAGCTCAAAGCAAATTTTCTCGATACCAGTGTTCGCAATCAATCATCTTTCACCCATGGATTTTTGGCGTCACGTAATTTCCTTCTATTTTCTCAATCACCTTAAGCACAATTCGAAGATAAAGGGCATGTTTTTGAATAAACCTAACCTCTTATCTTAGGGGCAAGGAGGCAAGGCAGAAGTCTTTGTAGCAACATACGCGGGGGAAAGCCTATAAGGAACCAGTTCTCTCTCAACTTTCAGATGAAAAACATGGGCTCAAAGAAAAGGCTCACCATAAAACAGATGGAAAAAATGGGGAAGAAAAAAGAACGAAAGGAAAGCGGCTCCAGCCGATCTGCGACCGAGAAAAGGACTGCGGGAATAGTTCCACCTGACCCTAAAAGCGAAAAGGTCGTTAATCAACTGAAGAAGATGAGGGTTCTCACGCCCTACACGGTGGCTACACGCTTTGACCTGCGCTTAAGCCTAGCAAGAGACCTCCTTGAGGAGCTGGAGAAGCAGGGTGTCGTTGAATTTGTTTCAGGAAGCAAAAACCTTAAGATATACAAACCCCTCGATTGAAACCACCCTTTTCACGGTTTACCTCTTTTCAGCCTAGTTTCATCTTGATAACGGATATTATGACCGAATGGGTGAGCCACGTGAAATTTCCGCAGAGAGTTTACACCATTGAGGAAGTGCAGAAGGCCAGAGAACTCATAGAAAAGGGTTACAGGCATCGCTTAAGAGTGAGGGGAAGTCCAGAATTCAAGCATCAGGTTGAAGAGACTTTAAACTTAGTCAAAACAGCCAAACATTACGATTTCCTTCGAACCTACATCAAACAAATCGTGGAGATAAGCGGCTTAACTCAGCTTCGCGAGACTGAAGTCGCCATCTGGGCAAACAAGTACACGGTTGCAGACCCGGTGGAGGCAGCCAGTCTATTTATACAAAAGGCACACCAGATGAAGGACTACGTAGAGGGCAGACTCTACTATGACACAGGGGAGACAAGGGCTGTCAAAAAACGCATAGAATTCCTAGAAACACTAAAAGAAAGAAGCAAAAGTCGTGCCGTAAAGAAGAAGTGCGAAGAACTTTTAAAAAGCTGGACTGAAACCACGTTTCCATAAACCGTTCACGAAACCTTTTCCACTCTGATTTTGACCCCACTTTTCACCTGCCCAAACACCTCTAGGTTCTTTGTCACCCGACCAACGATGCTAACCGGGCTGTAGGGCTGTGACTCACCATAGAAAACGCACAACGCGTTCCCCATAGGCCAGAACGCGATGGTTCCCCTCTCTACGGTTGGTTTCGCCTTTTCTTTTCCCATTTTCACTGGAATTTCAAAATAAACTTCTTCTTTCCAGAGGGCTGCTCGCCCCTCTATGGGGAGTCTTTTCATTATCGCCTCCACAGTTCTTGGGGCAAGATGGCGGACGAGTTCTCCCTCAGCCTCGTCGATCCCTTCAATCACAAACTTGATGGGTGTGCGGGAAACGCTCATTTCGAATACACCTACCCTTTGAGAAAGCGGTTTCTCAACACGTCTTCCAGATTTGGCTTGCCTACTTCCTGAAGTTCGTATCTGACCCTCACCGCAGGTTTGTTGAGCCGCAAGGCTTGTCGCAAATCAATAGGGGTTCCGATGACCACAGCGTCGCACGGCGTTGCGTTAATTGTTTCCTCCAGTTCCCTTATCTGTTCCTTACCATAACCCACCGCAGGCAGAAGCGCGCGTATATGCGAATATTTCACAAAGACATCTCTGATTGAGCCAACAGCGTAGGGACGTGGATCCACAACGCTCGCTCCCAATTTTTTTGCTATAATTGTTCCTGCACCATACGCCATGCCGCCGTGGGTTAAGGTCGGGCCGTCCTCCACAACCAAGACCTTTTTCTCTCTGATGAGCTCTGGACTATCCACGGTAATAGCTGAAGCGGTCTTCACAATCGTTGCGCCTGGGTTTACCGCCTTTATGTTCTTTCGAACGATTTCGATGTTATTGGGATCAGCCGTCTCCACCTTGTTGATGACCACAACGTTAGCCATTCTCAGGTTGGCTTCTCCGGGATGGTAGATCAATTCGTGGCCCGGCCTGTGTGGATCAGTCACCACTATGTGCAAGTCTGATGTGTAGAAGGGCATGTCGTTGTTGCCCCCGTCCCAAACGATGATGTCTGCTTCTTTCTCGGCCTCTCTCGCAATCTTTTCGTAGTCGACTCCGGCGTAAACCACGAATCCGTTGGCAATGTGCGGCTCGTAGTCTTCTCGCTCCTCGATTGTGCATTCGTACCTGTCTAAGTCCTCCATGGACGAGAACCTTTGGCACACCTGCTTACGCAGGTCGCCGTAGGGCATGGGATGCCGCACAACAACCACCTTATGGCCCATTTTCTTTAAGATTCTGCAAACCGTTCTTGAAGTTTGGCTTTTCCCAGATCCAGTTCTAACCGCGCAAACCGAAACTACCGGAACGTTCGCTTTCAACATGGTGGCTGACGGGCCCATCAGCCTGAAGTCTGCTCCGCTCGCTAGGACTATTGACGCTTTGTGCATAACATACTCGTGAGAAACGTCACTATATGCAAATACCACTTGATCCACTTTGTGTTCTCTGATGAGCTCTGGCAGTTTCTCTTCAGAATAGATTGGCACGCCCTCTGGATAGTTGGGACCAGCCAGTTCAGGCGGATACATCCGTTTCTCGATGCCTGGTATCTGGGTGGCCGTGAACGCTACCACCTCGTATTCTTTGTTGTCTCGAAAGTACGCGTTGAAGTTGTGGAAGTCCCGTCCAGCCGCCCCCATTATAACAATCTTGATTCGCATACAAAAGCCCCGTTGAGAAAGAAATTGTTACTCTCATTCATATATAAGCCTTAACAATCAATGGATCACACGTTTCACCGAATCCGCAATGTAATCAATCTGTTCTAAGGTCACACCCGGATGAACCGGCAGCGAGAAAACCTGTTCGGCAGCTTTCTCCGTTTCAGGGAGACGCTGTTCTCCGAACTGGCGATAGTATGGCATGATGTGTATTGGGGTGTGATAATACACGGTAGCGCCGACAGAACGCTTTCTCAACTCACCCACAACGGCGTCTCTCATCTTTGCGTCGGCGTCTCGAAGTCGAACTGTGTAGAGGTACCAGCTGTGCTTACGGTCCGGTGGTTCCTTAGGCAACTCCAGTCTTCTGACCTCGCCAAGCTTTTCCGTTAACAGCCTCGCGTTCTTCCGTCTCTTTTCCAAAAACTCTGGAAGCTTGCGCAGCTGCACACATCCTATGGCTGCTTCTATCTCGGGCATGCGGTAGTTGTGTCCGAGCATGATGGACTTGTAGCCTTCTTTCTCTCCGTGCATCCGTATGCACTGCAGTCTCTCAGCGTACTCGTCACGGTTAGTAGTTATCATGCCCCCCTCACCTGTGGTCATGTTCTTGGTTGCATAGAAGCTCCAGCATGCCGCCTCCGCGAAGCATCCCGGTGGCTCTCCCCTGTAAACGGCTCCGTGAGCCTGAGCTGCGTCCTCTACAACCGTCAAGTCGTGTTTCTGAGCGATTTCTCTTATCACCTGCGTGTCCGCTGGCAGTCCGTACAAATCCACCGGCAGGATCACTCTCGTTTCAGCGCTAATCGCATCCTCTATCTTCTCTGAGTCAATGTTGTAGGTGTGAGGATCGATGTCTACAAAAACTGGCTTGGCGCCAGTTAAGACCACAGCCTCTGCAGTTGCTGTAAAGGTGAGACTAGGTAGGATCACCTCGTCGCCAGAGGTCACGCCCATCGCTAAGAGAGCCATGTGAAGGGCTGCAGTTCCATTGTTCACGGCGATGGCATGTTTAGCGTTTACGAATCTCCTGAACTCTGCCTCGAACCGCTTAACTGCGGGTCCATTCCCGGGATGAGCGGTCAAAACGCCGCTTTTCAAAACCTTAACAACCGCTTCAATCTCTTGCTCACCGATTTGAGGCATACTGATTGAGATCATCTTTCGCAACGCTTCTTGCTCCCCGCTTTCTTAACCAACTTATTTCACCAGTACGCATTGCTTATCATTTTCGGTGTGGAAAGACAGCCACTCGAAAAGCTTATAT
>CAYGCU010000034.1:0-6619 GCA_964348475.1 uncultured Candidatus Bathyarchaeia archaeon | reverse complement strand
GTAGTTTCCATGCGCTCCGGTTTTCTAGGTCGTCTGGATTCGCTGCACTTCTTACAGCTCTGTTCACAAAGTTCGAGGTATCTTTCCTCACTTGCGAGAACCGCCTCACCAGCTTTGCTGCAGAGTTCACTTGGCTCCTCGCAACCCGCTTCTCGACACAGCTTAGCGACGAACGCGCAGCAGTCGTGAGCATCTTTCACGTTGAAGGTCACTCGATTGGCACGCACAAGCAGACAGAGCTCCCGAGCTAATACGCAGGTCCTTAGGTGTTTGAATCGATCAAGCGCTTTCTCTCGCATCCTTTGACGGCTTAACTCCAGCGTCATCTTCCCCTACCTTCTCTTAGTGATGTTCTGGCTTCATATATAGTTTTGTTGATTTCTCTTTCGCCGCGCGAGTTGCAACACCGCCACTCCCGAATCAACACGGATACGACGATCGTCTTAACGAGGGTACAAGCAGATTGGGCGTCCAAAGAGTCAAACCATACGGATTGAAACCTAGTTTTCTTAATGTATTCCAGTAAGCCATTTCGGCTTTCCTTCCAAGTATTCTGTTAGAAACTTCGCGAATTCTGCATTGGATGAATACATCTTCGTGATTTCCCCATTTACTAGAATGTCAAGGGTGTTCGCGACGGCTTGAGAAATTAGATCAGCGACTCCGACGCGCCTGCCTCCCCCCTTAAGTTTTTCATCGAACAGGTTCACGATGTCCGTGTGTCTCCGCTTAGTTTCAACCAACCAGCGACCGCGCTCGATGCGAGGCCCAGAGATAGTGCTTGTCACCCCGACGTGTTTTCTCAAAAACTTCTCGCACTCCTCCCTTTTCTCAATGGGCGGCCCCAAATGTTTTTTTATAATTGGGAGGAAGCGTTGCTCCACTTCAAAGATGAGCATATTAAGGTCTCCTTCATCGCTCCACACGTGGTCGCGGATGATGTTGAAGTCGTGTTGCTGAAGCATCTTCCTCAGCGACCTCTGCGACTTATAGAGCTGACCCCACAAGATGTCAGGCACCGCCCTCACCCTTCCAAATTTCAAAAAGACGATGGTGGATCCACGGGTTGTCATAACGTGGACGAGCCTTTCAGGTGTATACGCCACTGTTTCCCGCGGGTAAAAAAACCCTAGGTGGGGGTTTGTCAGAAACGCTCTGGATGCAACGACGAGTTCGTCTAACCGCTCCTTTCTCACGGCCGCCGCAACGTTTCTTCCCTTGTCAACTGGGTCTACCACCACGAGGGGCTCCTCGAAGATTTTCCTTGCTTCCTGCTCTCTTCCTTTGTAATGTCCTTCATAATCGATGATTCTACTTTCTCTCCAGTCCGCGATTGATCTCAAGATTTCGACAAACGATCCGTGGTGGAGGGTTAGAAGCTCGCAGAGGTATCCGCTGAATCCTCCGACTCGTATTTCAGCTCCGTAAACACCCGTTCCCTTCATAAACCTCTTTAGGAGCCTAACCTGACTGCGCAATCTGTCGTTCAAGAGAGGCTTAACGTAGTCCGTGTGAAAGGGGGTCCTATCAGTGGCGCTGATCCACTCGCCTTGATTCACCCGATAGCACGGCACGATGTTCACTCTTGTCGTGTTGATAAAAGACTCCAAATAAGGATGCTCAGCAAACCTTTCAACCTGCTTGTGGCCTTCGGTGGCTTTCTTTGCGATTTCTAAGCAGATCGTTCCAAAGGCCTCTCGGGGCATGGTCGTGGGAACCTGCATGAAGATGTCGATGTCCGGCTCCTCCCTCAGCCACGTGTCCTTCGCAACTGAGCCCTCAACTCTAACCTCTGCTTCTATTCCAGCCTCCTCGGCTGCTGCCCTGACCCGCCTTTTCAGTTCCTCTGCCAGTTCGAGAACGCGCCTTCTATCATCGCTGCTCGGAGTGGTTCTTTTCAAGACTTCTGTATGGACTTCTTCCAGAGTTAATGCCATAAACACCACCGATGTTCTTAACGGCAAACCTCCCTCAGAGTTGAGTATATGGGACCTCGTGGCGTCAAAACGCTTTTCTTAAGCCTCAAACAATCCGCCCTAACAACGCCAAACTCGTAGTCTACCAAGTCTTGGACACACCGGACGAGCTCAGTCTTGTTCCGACCCGTTTTCACCCGGGCGATCGTAAGATGAGGACTGAACCCCTTTGGGTCAGGCCTAAAGCCCAGCGTCCTAAGGCGGGGCTCCAGCTGGTTAAAGATGTTTGCCAGCTCATTGCCCCCCTTTCGTATTCCCGCCCAAACCACCCGGGCGTACCTCAGGCTTGGAAATGCTCCCAGGCCTTTAATCTCCACGTCAAACGAGGTGAAGGAAACTTTTTTCATCTCTTCATGGATGGAGTTCACCACGCTGAGAGAGATATTTCCTAGGAATCGCATGGTTATGTGGATGTTTTGAGGCTTAACCAGCTTCAGGTCCGCGCCCGAGTTTAAGAGCGTTCCCTGAACTTCTGAAAAGCGTCTGAGCACCGACTCGTTGTTGATATCAAACGCGATAAAACTTCGAATCATTTCTGACATTATCTGCCTCTCCCTTAATTCTTCAGTGCACACCATTTATAATAACTTTAACCGAAATGTTATACGATGCCGAGTACAAGGTGGAGAAACGACGTGGCGATGAAGGAAAAGATTGTTGTGGGCGTGACTGGCATGCCCGGCACCGGAAAGGCTACGGCGAAGAAGATGGTTCAAGAAATGGGCTACTCGGTGGTGGTGATGGGAGACGAGATACGGGAAGAGACCAAGCGAAGGAAACTGAAGCCCACGCCCAAGAACATCGGCATGGTCATGCTCAAGCTTAGGGATGAAAAGGGTCCGTACGTCGTGGCCAAGCGATGTATTCCCAAGATCGAGAAAGCAAAGAGCAGAGTTGTTATAGTTGATGGCATCCGAAGTCCGCACGAGGTAGAGGAGTTCAAGAGGCGCTTCCCAAACTTCACCCTCATCGCTATCCACGCGTCGCCCAAAACAAGGTTTCAACGCCTTTTCCAGAGAAAGCGAAGCGACGACCCGGAGGGCTGGAAGACCTTCATGGCACGCGATCTCCGAGAACTCACTGTCGGGTTGGGAAACGTCATAGCAACCGCAAACTATATGATCGTGAACGAGGGGACAAAGACTCAATTTGAGAGAAAGTTTCGTCAGGTTTTGGAGAGTGTAATTCGAGGTGAATGAAATATTTGTTCACGTGGAGGCTGACATCAACCCCACTGAAGACCTAGAGAAGGTGAGGAGAGCTGTGGAGAACATCCTCGGAAACGTAAAGTTTGAGGTTAGGCCGCAGAGCCGGGGAAGCCTACTCGTTGCGAAAGCCAAAGGCATCGACGGGCTCACGAAGTTCCAGAACCTGCTTCGCAGGGAGAGGATTCGCGACGCTGCTCGAGGAGTTCTCTTTGGAGGACTGAGCGGAAAATCTATAGTCTTCAACCTGAACAAGCAGGTGGCGTATGTTGGGCACATTTCATTTTCACAAGCCACAGCCGAATCGCCGCTAGGATCTATCAAGGTTCAGATTCACTGTGACAACCCACGTGAACTCATCGAGTGGTTGGCGCCAAAAACAGCTTAAACGATAGTTGAGTTCAAATGCTTTAGAACTTGAACAGTAGCTGTTGTGGTTAAGGTGTCTGAGATAAAAATCGGCTTATCCATGCTCTACTGCCTCGGCGAACCGTTCTCTTCCCTTATGAAACGCCTTCATAAGGTTGATGTGCACTATGTCGAGCTTCTTGACGAGGGCTTGCACGCGCTCAACAGCAGGCATATAAAAAGACTGAAAAGAGTGGTGCAGTCACGCGACCTTAAGCTAACGGTTCACGGCCCCTTTGCAGACATCAACATAGCCTCTCCGAGTCCGGTCTTGCGGCGAACAATCTTGAGGCGGCTTGAAAAGTCCATTTTTTACTCTCGCCAGTTGGGCTGTCAGCTATGGGTGTTTCACCCCGGGTTGAAAACTGGTGTCAGCGAGTTTTATCCTGGGCTGGATTGGCAACTGAACTTGGAATCTGTACGCGTTTTGTTGAGGGCCGCCAAAAAACACGGTGTTGAAATAGCGATTGAAAACGTTCCGGAGCCCCACCCGTTCTTAATGAAGAGTGTGCAGGATTTCTTGCGCTTCCATAATGAACTCGATGAAGAGATAGAGCTGGTGCTGGACATTGGACACGCCAACCTAAACCATCAAGTACAAGAGTTCATCACCCAATTCTCTGACAAAATTGTCCACGTGCACGTGAGCGACAACGACGGAATCCAAGACTCTCATCTTGGAATAGGATACGGAACCGTTGACTGGGCAAGTGTGACAAGAGCAATTAAGAGGAGGGGATACAGCGGCGTCATAATGCTGGAATCCATAGAACGCGTGGAAGAAAGCCTCCAAACCCTACGGAAACTCTTCCCCTAAGCTTCTGAAAGTGGAAGATCGATCTTCATGAAATCTTCAGCTAAATCAACATAAGGAAAAACTTTCTTCGCTTGTTCGAGCAGAAGACTGGACTCCTTGTATCGAGCGCTGATGTGGGTCAGAACCAGCCTTTTTGTCCCTGCTTTTTTCGCGGTACCCGCGGCTTGACCGGGCGTTGAATGCCCGTCTTCACGAGCCCTCTCCCATAAATCATCGTCGAACGTGGCTTCGTGAATCAACAAGTCCGCACTCTCAGCAAATTCTGCAAGGTTCTCTATGGGTCGGGTGTCGCCTGTGTACACGATTTTCCTTCCCGGGCGAGGGGGACCCAAAACTTTGTTTGGCTTCACGACTCGTCCATTTGGGAGATCAATGGCTGAACCGTGTTGCAACTTTGACCAAAGGGGACCTTGTGGAACTTTAAGTGACCTCGCCTTTTCTGGGTGGAACCTTCCTGGTCGAGGCTTCTCCGTCAACGCGTACGCTAGGCTGGAGATCACGTGATCCACCCATATCGCATGAACTTCATATTCTCTCTCCTTGCACACTACACCTGCATCTTCTATCTCGAAAACCTCAATGGGAAAGGTAAGGGTGAACTGAACGGTTTGTTGTGTTGCCTCCACAAAAGCTCTGATTCCAGACGGCCCGTAGACCTCCAGTTTCCTCTCTCTGTCCAGAAGGGACATGGTTTGGAAGAGCCCAGGCAGGCCTAGGACATGGTCTCCATGCATGTGGGTGATGAAAACCTTTGTTTTACGATGGAAGCCTATCCCAGCTCGAATCATCTGCCTTTGCACGCCCTCGCCGCTGTCAAACAGGATAAGCTCTCCCTTCCGCTGAACGGCTATGGCTGGCAGACTTCTCTGAAGTGTTGGGATGCTTCCCGCGGTTCCTAAGAAAACGACGCGCAGGCTCATTTTACTTCCTCTCAAACACCGCTATTTCTCTTGTTAGACTTCTATGTACAGGAACAAGATGAGACTCTACGTGCTTGAACCCCAATTCTTTGCCCATCTTTCCAACACTCATCGATTTCGGAGCCGCTGTGCACATCCTTCTCCCTCTCGGAAACCAATCCTCGATTGTTAATAGAAAACCCCTCATAATCTGCTGAGTGTTCCATCCAAGCGTGGTCGCAGATCTGCCATATGGCGGATCAGTAACAATGCAGTCAGCCTTGGCTGTTGGAAGGTGTCGAGCGTCCGCAACTGCCACCCCCTCCGGTTTCACTCCATAAAAGAGAAGGTTTCGAAGGCTTCCCTCCACCATCCGGCGCTTCACGTCAAACCCCACCACGCGACACCCAATTAGGCCAGCCTCAATGAGCATGCTAGCGGTTCCGCAGAACGGATCCAGCATTAGGTCATCAACTTTAGGTTGAGCAAGATTCACCATGCACCTTGCGAGTTTTGCGGGCATGGCGGTAGGATGGAAAAAAGGTCGCTTTCGAGGCCGTCTTTCAACAAAGGGTGTCGGTGAGACCACGCCTTTTTTCAGTCCAAAAACGAGTCTGTCGTCGGTTAGGATTCCGAAAAACGTTTTTTGGGGAGTCTTGAGATTCACTCTCGTTCCCCTAACCCTGTTCAAGATCAGCTCGCCGAGTTTCTGCTCTAATTCTCCTCTGGCAAGATGGGAGGCACTCCCCCTTATCCTTTGTATTCGAACAACGAAGCTTTCTTCCCTTTCGATGATTTCTTCTAGAGATATGGAACGAATCCTTTCCAAAATCTCGGTGACCTCGGCGTCACAGATGAACAACTCTGTGGCACAGACCCTGGTCATAGCCGACCTAAACATGACCGATTTCATACTGTTAACGTCGGCTTCCAGTCGCAGAACTTGAGTCAACTCCTGCAAAACTCGGTATTTGTGACCCTCTGCTTCCAGGATAGACTTTAGCTCAGAGAATGGTAGAGTTGGATGTTCACCCGACAGCAAAAAGAAAAGGTTGGCCACTATCTAGGCTCCTCTTTCGGTTAGGGCTTTCGCGATCAGGGGAGCAACTGAGACCAAGCTCACGGGGCTGGGAACGCAGTCCGTGCCCACTATTCCATCTGCACCACTTTCCATAATCTTGTCTTTGGCGTCCCCGACGAGGAGGGGATGCACGCACGCCGCGTATACCCTCTGAGCGCCTTGTTCCTTGACCAGTCCTATTGCTTTAATCATGGTGCCTCCGCTGCTGATGATGTCGTCGAATATTATTACGT
>CAYGCU010000033.1:0-6697 GCA_964348475.1 uncultured Candidatus Bathyarchaeia archaeon | reverse complement strand
AAACTGAACGAGTTGTTTGGAGAAGGATAGACGTGGACCCCTACGAAGTTGTGTTGTATCCGGTTATGACCGAGGTTACGAGCCGCATTCTTGAAACCGAGAACAAACTCGTTTTTGTTGTTAACATCGCGGCTACTAAGCCGGACATAAAGCGGGCGGTGGAAGAACTCTATGAAGTGGCTGTGGAAAAAGTTAACGTCACAATTACACCTAAGGGAAAGAAAAAGGCTTTTGTGAAGCTTCACCCCGACTACAAAGCGGTGGACGTGGCGATCAAACTGGGCATCCTGTAGTCCCCTGCCTATCTTTTAAAATCTCTGCAAACTCCCCTTCTTGTTAGCCAAACGCAACTTTTCGCGGTGCAGCCGCACAAATATGACGACTAGATTTTTCTCTTGCTCAAAACTGACCTGAAAGCTCCATGCTTGGAACAGTCGTAAAGACCTATCTGAAGCTCAAGTCTCTTTCCCGTTTTGTCTGGTCGACCTGCCATTTTCCATGTCTTTCTAGGATTGTCAATTTTCATTCCACATTTAGGGCATTTAGCCGCATCTCTGCTTATCATGAAATACATTCGACTGTTGATAACTTTCATTCTGACTTTTCCTCTCCTCACCAAATCATAAAGAAGTGCAGTAAAATCAGCTATGGAAAAGGTAGCTATTTTTGCAGTTACAAGGGTATCGAAATCCGTGTAGAAACGTACTCCTCCCATTATTTCTTCGGACGTGAAACCAACATCCTTGCGTTCATTCAAGAAAGAAATTATCTCCTCTTCCAAACTACTGGAGCGTCTTCCATTTTCAAATTCGCTTTTTTGTATGGGCATAGAAATCCCTCTTTCCAATATGCTCAAAGAACAAACATGTAGAAAATGTTTATGAAGTTTGAATTATGAGTGCAACTAAGGATGCACGTGCATGTCTTTTTATAGGAGAGAGATAGATACAAAGCTCTCTGAAAAGGCGGATGTTTCATGGATTGGTTCATCTTCACTTTTGTTGCCACCGTATTCTGGGCTGCTGGTGCTGTGATAGACAAATACATCTTAACGAAGCACATGCAAGATCCTTTCTCCTACCAACTTCTCTACACAATAACAGAAGCACCGATTTTATTGCTCCTCTTGTTCACATCAATTTCCTCTGCTCTCCCTTGGTCTCTACTGGGCATTGTCGGTGGTCTCGGCATCTACCCCGGGGTTATTCTTTACTTTAAAGCCATGGCGATAGAAGAGGCCTCCCGAGTGATTTCACTGTGGTATACAAGTCCGATCTTTGTTCTACTACTAGCCTATGTATTTCTGGAGGAAAAACTGAGTTTACCAGGTTATTTGGGTATTATATTTCTAGTTCTTGGCGCGATGTTCATCTCTTATAGAAAAGAGAAAGGTAAGAAGCCCGTGATATCCCCCGCGTTGGGACTAATTTTGGCATCAAGCGTTATATTTGCGGGATACGAGATCTTAACAAAATATGTTCTCGACACCATAGACTACCCATCATATCTCTTCTGGAATTTCATCGGAACTGCAGTGATAGGATTTTCATTAATTTGTTTCCCGAAGATAAGAAGAAATTTCCTAAGCGACACTAAAAGTGTGAATAGAACCGTTCTCTTCTGGAGAATCATAAACACTTCTCTAGGCCTTATCGCAACAGTTTTCTACTACATTGCGATCTCAGGTGGACCTGTGTCTTTGGTCTCTGCTGGGTCATCTCTAGAGCCATTCTTTGTTTTCGCGTTTGCTCTTCTGCTTAGCCTATTCGTACCAAAAATATTGAAAGAAGAAACCGGGAAAAGAGTTGTGACGATAAAGGCATTAGCGATTATTCTTATAGTTGTCGGAACATGGCTGATAACAAAACAAAAGCTATGATTCACTTGTGTTCTCTGGGAAGATAAAAGTATTTAAAAGAGGGTTTCTTTGTAGCATTTAAATCCTTGTTAAGACATGATCATTGTCAGGAGGCACAGCATCGTGGGTAAGCGAATACGCGTTCAGAGACGTGGCAGAGGTTCGTCCACCTTTCGGGCGTCAACTCACAAGCGAGTGGCTCCTGTTCAGTACCCTCCTATGTCCCAAAAAGAGCGGGAAGGAGTTGTTCACGGTCAAGTTGTGAAGATTATCCATGAGCCTGGAAGAGGCTCACCCTTGGCCTCAGTGAAACTTGAAACTGGCGAAACCTACCACGTGGTGGTTCCAGAAGGAGTTTATGAGGGACAGCCTACGCAGATGGGAAACAGAGCTTCCGTAGACGTTGGCAACGTGCTTCCTTTGGGCAGTATTCCTGAGGGAACCATAATATGCAACATTGAGTTGTCGCCTGGCGACGGGGGAAAGATGGCTCGTTCATCCGGCTCATACTCAACCGTGGTGGCTCACACACCTGAGGGAACCATAATAAAGCTTCCCTCAGGAAAAACCCGGTATCTAAACGATCTCTGTCGGGCAACAGTCGGCGTCATCTCTGCATCTGGTCGTGTTGACAAACCGTTTCTGAAGGCTGGAGCCAAGTTCCACTGGATGAAGGCGAAGGGTCGCATGTACCCTAGAACGCGAGGCGTAGCTATGGTGGCGGCAGCGCATCCCTACGGTAGCAGTAAGAGAGGAGCGCGAAAGGTCACCACAGTTTCGCGACACGCTCCACCCGGCAGGAAAGTGGGCTTGATCGCGGCGAGAAGTGCTGGTCGCAAACGAAAAAGAAGAAAGTAAGTGACGTTTTGTCCGTCGCGGGTAAAGATTTAAGTGCATAAAGTGTCAATAGCAAACATTCTGAACATAACCTTGGTGAAAAAAGCTTGGCTGAATGGATATGCTTGAAGTGTGGATACAAGTGGGTTGATGAGAGTAAGGTGGAGCCAAGGTACTGTCCTACATGCGGCAGTCCAAACATATACGTCCCAAAAGTCTTGAAAAAACCGAAATAGCGCATCTAAGCAATCACGGAAAACGCTCTCCAAAACGATTTAAATCTAAGCCATCCTCTTCCCCTCTAAGGGGGCTGGAAATAGAGGCATTCTCATAACAAAGTTTTCTGAGATGACGCATGTTAGAGAAAAGCTAAACTTCCTTTCTATAGTTCCCAGACATGGCTGATATGCCTTGGATCACAAGAGCGAAGAATACCGCACTAGGTAGCCTCGCTTGACTTTTGGAGGCTTTGGCTTCCACGACCTTAAACGGTTCTTTAGTTCGTCATCGTTCAACTCTACCCTCAGAACCCTCTTTGGAATGTTGATTTCGATAAGGTCTCCATTTCTCAGCGCGGCTATAGGTCCACCCTCCGCTGCTTCAGGCGACACATGCCCTATACACGGACCTCTGGTGGCCCCGGAAAACCTGCCGTCCGTAACCAGCGCAACAGAGTTGCTTAAACCCATTCCGCTTATGGTGGCTGTTGGAGATAACATCTCTCTCATGCCAGGTCCACCCTTCGGCCCCTCATAGCGAATGACCACCACGTCGCCCCGCTCGATTTTCCGGCTAACTATGGCCTTCATAGCCTCCTCTTCAGAGTCGAAAACTTTAACCGGTCCCTTATGGACGAGCATTTCTGGCGAGACAGCCGCAGTTTTCACCACTGATCCCTTGGGTGTTAGATTTCCTCGCAACACGGCTATGCCCCCCTCCTTATGCACAGGGTTAGCTAAGGGACGGATCACCTCCGTGCTCAGCACTCTAGCCTTTTCAATGTTTTTTTCTATGGTTTTTCCGGTTACAGTAACAGCGTCTTGATGGAGAAGAGGGCTTAGCTCCTTCATTAAGGCTGGAATTCCACCAGACGCGTCCAGATCCTCCAGCGCATAGGGGCCGCTAGGAATCATATTGCAGAGGTGAGGAACCCGCCTACTTATCTCGTCAAAGAGGCTTAGAGGTGAGGAAATTCCAGCTTCACCCGCGATCGCCGAGAGGTGTAGCACGGCGTTGGTAGAACCTCCGAGAGCCATGTCCACCGCGATGGCGTTCTCAAGGGCCTTTGCAGTCATGATGTCTAAAGGCTTCAAATCTTCCCGCAACAGCCCCAGAATCCTCTCTCCGCTCTCCTTGGCAATCTTCAGCTTTAAGGCGCTAACAGCAAGGGCGGTAGCGCAACCCGGAAGGGACATTCCCAAGGCCTCAGTTATGCATGCCATGGTGTTGGCCGTGAACATGCCGCTGCAGGATCCGCATCCCGGACACGCCGCGTCCTCAAGCCTCTTCAGTTCCTCTTCACTCATTTCGCCAGCTGCAACTTTTCCCACGGCCTCGGAGATTGAAGCGAAACTAACTTTCTTTCCATCCAAGACGCCTGCCAGCATGGGACCCCCAGTCACCACAATGGAGGGCACGTTAAGTCTAGCCGAAGCCATCAGCATGCCCGGGGTCACCTTGTCGCAGTTTGTAACCAAAACCATGCCGTCGAATCTATGGGCTTGCACCATGATTTCAACCGAGTCAGCGATGACCTCTCGGGAGGGCAGGGAGTATCTCATTCCCTCATGACCCATGGCTATGCCGTCGCAGACAGCGATCGTGTTGAATTCAAAGGGCACTCCACCAGCAGATCTAACTCCGGCCTTCACCGCCTCAGCGATTCGGTTTAAGTGGATGTGGCCCGGAACCACGGAAGTAAAACTGTTAACCACCGCGATGAAGGGTTTATCCATTTCAGCGTCTGTAACCCCTACAGCCTTCAACAGGGCTCTGTGGGGAGCTCTTTTCATTCCACGCTTTATTTCGTCGCTTCTCAACTTCATCCCTCAAAAAGTGCGGGTTTCGTTAAACTATGGAGACCAAAAGCTTTATATTTAAAGTTGTCCCGCCAAATAGAGGCGAATGGAAATGGGGTATTGCTTTATTGAACGCCTTCCCTAAGAAGATACGAATTTTTGACACTACCCTAAGAGACGGTGAACAAACCCCTGGAGTTTCCCTGACACCCGAGAGCAAGCTTAGAATTGCCAGAAGCTTGGATAAGCTAGGAATAGACGTTATTGAGGCTGGTTTTCCAGCGGTTTCTGAAGGAGAGATGGAAGCAGTAAAACTCATCGCCAAAGAAGGTTTCAGAGCAGAGGTCTGCAGCTTCGTAAGGGGAACGAGAAGCGACATAGACACTGCACTAAAATGCGACGCCCAAAGCGTACATCTAGTTATTCCAACCTCAGACCTACACCTTCAATACAAGTTGAAAAAAACCAGAGAGGAAATTATCAAACTTGTAGAAGAATCTGTTCAATACGCAAAAGATCACGGACTCCTTGTTGAACTTTCAGCAGAAGACGCTACCAGAAGCGAATTCAACTTCGTCAAAGAATTCTTTGCCAAAGGAATTTCTGTAGGCGCGGATAGAATTTGCCCATGTGACACAGTCGGAGTATTGACTCCTGAAAAATCTTACAAATTATTCTCAGACATGAGGAAAACCTTCAAAGACACAATTATTAGCGCTCACTGCCACGACGACTTCGGAATGGCTGTAGCAAATTCTATAGCAGCCTTGAGAGCGGGTGCCAACCAAGTTCATGCAACAATCAATGGGTTAGGGGAGAGAGCTGGAAACGCTGCCCTAGAAGAAATTGCTGCTGCTCTGAAGCTTATCTATGGCATTGAGTTGCCAATAAAAACTGAACTCCTATATCGCACGTCAACGTTAGTGGCTCGACTAACCGGAGTTCCAGTCCAACCAAACAAAGCAATTGTCGGCGAAAACGCCTTTACGCACGAGTCAGGCATCCACACGCACGCTATACTGTCTCATCCATCAACATATGAGCCAATCTCTCCTGAACTCGTGGGAGTCACCAGAAGACTGGTGGCTGGCAAACACGCAGGATCCCGTGGCATTAAAGCATCGCTAGAAAAGATGGGATTACATCCAACCGACGAAAAGCTCAAAGAGATTTCCATGCGTGTGAAAACTTTAGGAGATAAAGGCAAGAAAGTCACCGACGCTGACCTAATGGCGGTCGCAGAGGCTGTTATGGGTTTGCCTCAAGCTCATCCAATAAAGCTTGAGGAACTAACTGTTGTCACTGGAGACCGTGTTACCTCAACCGCATCCGTGCGACTCAAACTTAACAACAAAGTGGTCTCAGAAGCAGCTACTGGAGTGGGCCCCGTAGACGCCGCGATAAAAGCTGTCAGGAAAGCCATCCTAGTCGTTGAGCCCATTCATCTGGAGCGATATCACGTCAAAGCTATCACAGGCGGCACCGACGCCATGGTAGAGGTGATCGTTCGTCTACGCAAAGGAGACAGAACAGCGACGGCCATGGGAGTTCGAGAAGATATAGTTATGGCAAGCGTTGAAGCTGTTATTAGCGGTATGAACGTGTTGATGGCTGACCACAACAAACGTGGCGATAAGGAACCGGAGAAATTGTAACAGATAAGATTTAAAGCCAAAAACCTTTTTAAGATGAAAACTGTTAGGTCAAGGAGAATTCCGTTCAGATGGAGGACAAAAAACGTGAGGGATCACTTCCTCGTACATTAACTTCTCCAAAATCTTCTCCACAAAACTTACTGAACGGACTCTCGCATGGTTTTTCCCCGAATTGTTGCATAAATGTCGTATAGTCATAGAATATCATCTAAAGGAGGAACATGAGAAATGACAAAAATGTCAGGTGCTAAAGCCGTTGTAGAAGCACTGAAGAGACAAAAAGTAGAAGCCGTTTTCGGCATAATTGGAGGAGCACTCCTTCCAGTATA
>CAYGCU010000032.1:0-6840 GCA_964348475.1 uncultured Candidatus Bathyarchaeia archaeon | reverse complement strand
CAATGTCATAACGGATGTCAGAAATGCATGCGCCATGGGAGCAGCCAAATTCCTGAACTACGCTACTCATCGAAATTTAAAACCGCTTGTTAGAAAAAACGGTGAATTAGTTGAGGCTTCTATGGATGAGGCGGTTGGAAAAGCGGCGAAGATTCTCGCAGATGCTACTTACCCTATATTGTATGGTTGGAGTAACACAAGTTGCGAAGCAATTCGCGTGGGTTTGGAACTAGCGGAAGAGGTTGGCGGAGTCATTGATAACACGTCTACTGTTTGTCACGGTCCATCTATTCTAAGCGTCCAGGATGTCGGCATCGCATCTTGTACACTAGGACAACTGCGGCATCGAGCAGACCTTATCTTCTATTGGGCAAGCAATCCGTGGAGCGCCCACCCGCGTCATATAGAAAGGTACACCATGTTTTCAGAGGGCAGATTTCAAAAGAGCACTTGGAGAGGTTACGTTTCACGCCTGAGCGGTGTTCTATCAAGAAAAAGGCTTCGAAGAGCTGTCAACTTGGTCCTCAGACGCGATATTTTCGCTACTCCTGAGATTGAACGTCGTCTGCCCTACAGCATGTTTCAGAAGAAGAGAAAAATGGTGGTTGTGGACGTTCGTAAGACTCGTACCGCTGAAGCAGCTGACTATTTCCTTCAAGTTGAACCAAACAAGGATTATGAACTTCTACAAGCCTTTCGTATGCTTGTTAGAGACGAGGAACTCGACGTTGATAAAGTCGCAGGAGTCCCTGTGGAAATCCTTGAAGAAGTCGCCGATGTTATGGTAGGATGCGAGTTAGGCGTCTTCTTTTTCGGAGTAGGCTTAACCATGAGCGAAGGAAAACTTCGGAACGTTGACGCAGCCCTCAATTTAACTCGAGATTTAAATCAACGAACAAAGTTCCTCATCATGCCTATGCGAGGACACTTCAACGTCACCGGCGTAAATGTTGTATTCACTTGGCAAACCGGATATCCCTACGCCGTCGACTTTTCCCTTGGCTATCCTCGATACAATCCAGGTGAAACTTCGGTTATCGACATACTTTGCCGTGACGAAGCCGACGCCAGTCTCATTGTTGCATCAGATCCGGTTGCGCATTTCCCGCGGATGGCTGCCCAGAATTTAGTCAAAAACTCTCTTATTGCGATTGACCCAGAGATAACTCCTACAACACTAATGGCGGACGTAGTGTTTCCTTCCGCCTTCGTGGGAATCGAGGCTCAGGGAACAGCCTACCGTATGGACCACGTTCCCCTGCCACTGAAGAAGATAGTAGAACCTCCAAAAACTTGTCTTCCCGACGAAGAAATACTCCAAAGAATTCTTCACAAAGTTCGCAAATTGAGGAGGAACCAGAACTGACAGAACTCATCATCAAGAACGGGTTTGTCTACGATCCCCTCAACCGCATAAACGGAGAAAGAATGGACATCGCCATCAAGAATGAAAAAATTGTTGAAAAAGTTAGCGAGAGGAAGGCTGATGTCGTCGATGCTTCAGGAATGATAGTAATGCCGGGCGGAGTTGACATCCATTGCCACATCGCTGGCGCTGAAGTGAATTCTGGTCGCCTCCTAAGACCTGAAGATCACGCTAAGGATGTGGAAATGAAAACGGCTTTGACTAGGTCTGGTGTGGGTTATTCCATTCCCTCAACCTTTACGACGGGCTACCGTTACTCCAGAATGGGCTACACGACTGTTATGAACCCCTCCATGCCTCCCCTTGAGGCTCGTCACACCCACGAAGAACTTGATGACACGCCTATGGTTGACAAGGCTACTTATCCCCTGCTGGGAGACTGGTGGTTTGTCTTAGAACATTTACGAGACGGTCTAATAGAAGAATGCGCTGCCCACGTAGCATGGATGATGTCCGCTACGAAGGGATACGCCATAAAAATCGTCAACCCAGGCGGTCTAGAAGCTTGGGGCTTCGGCCGAAACGTCGAAAACCTCAACGACCCTGTTCCACACTTCAATATCACTCCAAAAGAAATCGTCCGCGGTTTATGCAAGATAAACAAGCTTCTGAATCTGCCTCACACAATTCACGTGCATACAAATAACCTTGGAAAACCAGGAAACTGTGCCACGGCCTTGGAGACAATGAAGTGCGTAGAAGACTTGGCAGAAGAGAACGATCCAGTCATACACATAACACACTGCCAGTTCAGCGCTTTCAAAGGTTCAGATTGGCGAACCATGAGTTCTGGAGCAGAAGAAATTGCAAAATACGTTAATCATCATAATCATGTAACCCTTGATATGGGACAGGTAATCTTCACTGACACAACCACCATGACTGCTGATGGTCCGTTTCAATATGGTCTCTACAATCTGACTGGAAACAAATGGGTTAACCATGACGTAGAAACCGAGACGACCTCTGGTATTGTGCCTTTCAGGTATAGACGCAAGAGTGCCGTTCATGCAACTCAGTGGTCGATTGGACTTGAACTCGCTCTTTTAGTCAAGGATCCGTGGAAAATCTACATGACAACAGATCATCCCAACGGCGGACCCTTCACAGCCTACCCGAATATTATCGCATGGCTTATGAGTCAAGTGGCAAGGAAGAAAACGATGAGTAAAATCAGTAAGCGGGCGAGACGAAAAAGCTTGCTTCCCAGCATTGACAGAGAACTCAACTTTTACGAGATAGCTGTTGTTACGCGGGCCGGTCAAGCAAAGGCTCTCGGCCTAGCACAGAAGGGCCATCTTGGAATGGGAGCAGATGCTGATGTTGCAGTTTTTAACGTAAATCCAGATCAGGTTGATGCTTCTAAAAAATACAAAACAGTTAGAAAGGCTTTCAAAAAAGCCGCTTACACTATTAAGGGCGGCGAAATCGTGGCGAAGGATGGACAGATTGTAAAGCCTGTTTTTGGAAAAACCTTCTGGATTGATGTAAAAACTTCGCTACCAATTGAAGTTAATGACGATCTAAAACAAAAATTCCGAGAGTACTGGACCATAGAATACGAAAACTACCCCATTCCTGACAGTTTCTTACATGTTCCAGCTCCAATCCTAGTTAAGGCAAAGGTTTAAAATTATGATTATATTATATCCAAAACGTCTGTTTAAAGTTCCCGTAGATGCAGAGTGCATTAGTCCCGACATTTTCGCCGAAAAATCAGCCAAGGAGATAGCTACGTTACAAATTTGGGAAGGAAACCGAAACCGAACCCTCGACGACCTTTTCAAGATAAAACATGAGACTGATTCTTCATTAGAAGAATTCACCATACGGATTTGCGGAGATGTCAGCAAAGTTCGAAAAATCGGCGCCAAAATGTCTATGGGCAACATAATTGTTGAAGGTGACGCTGGCATGCACCTCGGCAAAGGGATGAATGGAGGTGCTATCACGGTTACCGGCAACGCAGACTCGTGGACCGGGTCCATGATGAAAGAGGGAACCATCGAAATCAAAGGAAACGTTGGCCACTACATTGGAGCATCTTATCGTGGAAGCACTCAAGGAATGAGCGGAGGAAAAATCATTATACATGGAGACGCCGGATACGAAGTCGGATGCTTCATGAGGAAGGGACTCATCAAAGTGTATGGAGATATTGGACAGTTTGCTGGCATCCACATGAGAAACGGAACAATATTTATTCAAGGAAACTCGGAGGGAAGAGCTGGCGCTCAAATGATTAACGGAAAAATCGTTGTATGCGGCCACATTCCATCCATACTTCCCACCTTCACCATCGACAACGTTAGGCCGAAGGTTAAAGTGAACGAAGAAAAAGTCGAAGGTCCCTTTTACCGTTTTATCGGCGATCTGGCAGATGGAGGCAACGGAAAATTATTTGTTTCCAAAACTAAAAACCCGCATTTAAGCTCTTATGAAGAATATTTGTGATACAGCGTTTGACGTATCTTGGGTGTAGAAAAGGAGGAAAAGAGACTGCCCGCGTCAAGAATAAGCGTGAACCGAACCGCATGGAGTCTTGCAAAGAAACTGTGTGATCAAGCTGAAGAGTTTGGGGTTGTTGTTAAAGAAACAAAGTCTTGTGCAACTTTGATCGATGCTGGAATCGAAGCTGAAGGAGGATTTCTTGCAGGTAGAATCATAACAGAAATTTGCCTCGGCGGACTTGGCAAAGCAGAAACTTTCACCAGTCAATATGACGATCTTGAACTCCCATCAATCTCCGTTTACACAGACCATCCAGCCATAGCAACATTGGGATCCCAGTTTGCTGGATGGCAGATCAAAGTGGAAGACTATTTTGCCATGGGGTCCGGTCCTGCGCGAGCACTGGCTCTAAAGCCTAGAGAACTTTACGAAAAGATAGGGTATGAAGATGAGGCTGATGTAGCGGTGCTCGTTCTCGAAACAGCTAAAGAGCCTCCTGAGAACGTAATTGTGCACATTTCAAATCAATGTAGGGTCACGCCTAACCGTCTATTCCTGATTTTGGTCCCGACCACAACTGTAGCCGGCTCTACACAAATTTCGGGAAGAATTGTGGAAACTGGAATGCATAGGCTGACGGAATTGGGATTTGATCCAAAAATGATTATGAATGCGTGTGGATACGCTCCAATAGCACCAGTGCATCCTAAGTTTGCTCAAGCCATGGGAAGAACAAATGATGCAATAATGTACGCTGGAGTTGCCTACTATACCACAAGCTGTGACGACGATGAAGGGCTGAGGAAGCTTGTGGACAAGGCGCCTTCTTCAACCTCCAAAAGCTATGGGAAACCGTTCTTTGAAATCTTCAAGGAGGCTGACTACGACTTTTATAAAATCGATCCCGGTTTATTTGCCCCAGCCGTTTTGGTTGTCAATAACGCCAAAACTGGGAGCATATTTAATGCCGGGAAAATTGACGTGGAAATATTTAAGCGATCAATAGGGTTCCAATCCTAACCCATTTTGTCATCTCAGAAAGGTAAAGGAGCATCTGTTAGGGGGTTTAGATTTCCTGCCACCTTTATATATAGCGTGTTCAATTCCCATAATATTGCTACGATGAACCTCACATGAAAAACCTTAAGCTTTTATTCATGTTTACAGTTTGCAAAAACCCTTGGGAATAGCAAGCATTGTCTCTTTTAAGGAGAGAGATTATCCATCTGTTAAGTAGAGAAATAGTTGATGTATATTAGCGCCACCTAAATTGTTTGTAGAGATTTGTTGGATACAATACAGACCAGGAAACAACAGCGTCTACCACGCCTTGCCACGTATTCCAAAGGCTAACTCCCAATATGTAGTATGTGAGCGCACTTGAACCCAATGAGCCGCCCCAGAAGAAGAAGTTAAATGCTCCTGGGACATCGCTAGGTTTCAAGTTATACATGAAGGGAACTGCCCAATAGTAGTTTAAAAATATAGTTATCAAACACCTAACGGCAATAGCTATGGCCATTGAAAGGACGTAGACCTTCTTCACCGCAAACGATTCGCCAGAGCTTTTGGAGCGAGTGAACTTCAGGACGAGAGCTGGAACCATTATTAGAGGAATCGTAGCAGAAAATTTCATAGTTGCACCGACGAGTGGGAAGGCTTCTTCTGAGAAAAAGAATATTCCGAGAAATCCTATGATCGAAGTTAGTAAACCACTTTTTAATCCAAAAAGTAGAAAAGCAATTATCCACGGTATTGCAATGAAGTCTAAAGCCGCCATTCCCCATGGAAGTCTAACGTCTGGAGCGAACACAAGAAAAATTGAAAGTGCTCCTAAGACGGAGGAGACAGCAAGCTCACGAAGGGAATAAATTGAAGACTTATGGATTCTACGATTAATGCCCCCTAGATTTTCCGTTGTCATTTGATTCGCTCCTGCAACACTGCTGGCACAAGACACATTTAAGAGTAACTACTCAAAATTGATAAGCCGGAAACGGCTGAAAATATTTTAATGAGGCGGCTTGTAAGGAAGAGTGGAAGTAAGTTTATGTCTGAGGAGCTCGAGATACCGCTCGAAAATCTCAGAGAATGGTTGAAGAGAGAAACGGTTCCCATTGTTGAGCCGTTAGAGGCTGAGGCGACAAGTCTGCTCAACGATTTCGGAGGCAGACTGGACGATGTTCGAGAAATTTGCGAGAAAATATTGGAAGACGGCGAAAGGGAGATGTCGAAAAGCAACCCAAAGACTTATCGTCGAGCTAGAGAGGCGTATAGACTCGCTCGGGGTATATTAGAAACGATCGACGACACCAGCATCCCAGAAGATGTTTCATATGAAAACCTCCAGACGTTTTGTGAAGACTTCAAAAGGACACTTTCAGCGATTGGACGAGAGAGAGCAAAGCGTTTCCCAAGGATTTCACCTTACTTCATAATTGACCGTAGAAGATTTGATGTGGCTCTAAAGAAGATCGTTGATTCGGTTGAAGAAATGCGTTCGTTCTTATCCGGCGGATACGAGAAAGCCAAGGCTGTTGAAGATTCGTTTTCAAGAATCGACAAACTGCTTCAATTGTTGGACGAGTTGGGTGTACCTGAAAAACGCATGAAAAAAATGGAATTGGAAAGAGGAGCTTTAGAGAAGAAGATAGCGGAAAACCAGCAGAAAATCGAGTTGATCAGAAGTAAAGATGAGATAGGCGAATTGGAGCAAACAAACGTGAAAATCAAGGAGTTGGAAAAAAGCGTAAAGCATGATTTACGACATCTTCAAAAGCCCTTTCTCAAGTTTCAAAGTCTAGTTCGAGGGCCAGGTTATTCCCTTCCGCTAGATGAAACAAAAAAGCTCGGGGAGTATCTGAGTAATCCTTTTATGGCCCTCGCAACCGAAGATGAAGGACACCCCCTGCTCAAAGGAATCCTACAAAAGATGGAAGACGCCATGGCTAAGAAAAAAATGA
>CAYGCU010000031.1:0-6984 GCA_964348475.1 uncultured Candidatus Bathyarchaeia archaeon | reverse complement strand
ATAAAACAATACTAGAAGATACTTACCAAAACTTATTAAGTGAGCGCGCACATCCATTCAACTTCTTCGGGGTTTGAAGAGGAGCGCTGGAAAGAGAAAGGAGTTCTGACTTTTCTAATAAAAAAAGCCCCCCTTCCAAACCTTTCTGAAGCGCGCGCAACGTATGCGCACCAAAGAATCCAAGACTCAAAAAGATTTATCGTTCATATACTGAGACGCTGAAAAAGAACGATGCAATACCACAAGAACAAAGACATTCTACGCGCCAAACAGGGGCTTGGACACTGAAACATGCGCGCGCGCAGGTTCGAGTTTGTCACTGACCGAGATGGAATCCGAATCTGCAAAAACGTAAATGAGTTTTGATGAACCATCGCAAAGCTATGGACGTTTCCGTCTAGATTAGTAGCTTTCAGCGAAACGTTATTATTGCATACGATTAATGATAGAACAGTGATTTTACGGCAAGCATGGAGAGTTTTCAGCAGCATGGTGCGCTTAGAGAAAATCGAATACAAACCCATGCCGGTACGCGACCTACTCGTCGAAATGAAGGATATATCCGAGTTAATGATTGACCTAGCGTATTCCGCAGCTCTGTTCCACGGTCGCGAGCTGGCTCAGGAGGTTCTGGAACTAGAGAAGCGCGTTGATATCCTCGCCTACATTTTGGAAATGAACGCTATGCTCGCCGCCAGAGACGCCTCGGACGCCGAGGCTCTTGTTGGAGTGTATGCGGTAGCCGCTGCCGCCAACAAGATTTCAGATGCAGCTGCAGATATAGCTGGAATAGTGTTAAGGGAAATTGGTGTCCACCCCATTGTTCGTGAAGCCTTTCAGAGGGTGGAGGAACGATTAGCTCGCGCTGAAGTTGATCCTAGTTCCATTCTGGTGGGACAGAGATTAAAAGAGCTGGAACTAGCTGCAAAGATCGGGGTTGACATAATCGCAATTCGTCGAAAAGAGGAGTGGATAATCAACCCCGAAGGAGACGAATCAATTAACGAAGGAGATATTCTTATCGCCCGAGGGGCTCCGCTGGGCATTGAGGAACTTGGGGGTATAGCCGGAGGAACTATTCAAAAACTTGAGGGATAAACCATGGTCTCAACTAAGAAGTTCTTCAAAAATATAGCAAACAAACTTGTGGAGCTGAAAGACACCTCTGAACTCATGATGGACCTCGCCTACTCCTCGGTCCTTCTGAACAGCCGAGAACTGGCAGAAGAGGTGCAAGACCTTGAGGAACACGTCGATAACCTGCACACGGAATTTGAGCTCCTTGTTTTATCCAGCGGATTCAAACCAGAAGAATCTAAAGACTTTCTAGGCTTGATTCGACTTGGAGTGGTTGCGGAAAGAATAGCAGACGCCGCTGCCGAAATAAGTGAAGTCGTGTTGAGAGGGCTGGAGCCTCACCCCATCTTGAAGCTTGTCATTGAAGAAGCTGAAGAAACCGTGACACGTGTGCAGGTGGCCAAGAAATCTTCGCTCGTCGGCAAAAATTTTCGAGACGTTCAGCTTCCAGAGGAAACAGGCATGTGGGTGCTAGCTATCAGAAGAGGAAAAAAATGGTTAAAACCCAGTCCCAATTCAATAATCAAAGCCGGAGATTTGTTGATTGCCTCAGGTTACACAGAAGGCGAAGAAGATTTAGGAAAGCTTGCTTCCGGGGAAACCGTTCTGTCCGAGCAGATGAACTCACGGGAAGGCTAGAGCTATGATCTTTCCAGCCCGTGAGGAAACGCATTTCCTTAGACTCATGACGTTTCAAGCCATCTTCGATAAATTTCCTCGTCTACGGTGGGTGGCAGCATCAACTTGGTTTTAGTTAAAGGTTTACCTCTCTTTGAGTGAGGTTTCCTCGCTAGAGTATCAGCGTACTTTTCAATTTCCCTTGCCTCCTCAGCTAACCTAGCAGCCGCCTGAGCCAATTCATGCGCACAAGCGACAAGAGGGACGTATTTCTCCTTTTCCTTCTCTACGAAGCAGGCTCTTTGATCGATTTCGGCAACCCTTTTAGTCATTTCGTATGCAGCCATGGCTTTGGCTTTAGCATAGGGATTTTGGAAGTCAGAGTTGTCCCGTATACTATCCGTATCAACCACTAATCTCGGTAAAGTGACGGTTAACTCCTCTTTAAGAACAGCTATTAATCTGTCAATTTCTTGATGTAAAATTCTGAAAATGCCAGTGATTGCAAGCACTTTGATGATGTTCGAGTTGAAAATTGCCATTTCTATGGGATCCAAAAACTCTCTCCGGGCGCCAATCATAGCGTCGCCCATGATTATTATGTAGCCTAAACCTTGTTCCTCAAGTTTGTTCTTGATGCGTTTCGCTACGCCGTCCGAGATTACTACGCTGGGCACACTTTTGTTTGACAAAATTTCCCTTACTTTTGCAGGTCCGGGAATTGCTGGGTTTGGAGAAACGAAAACTATGAGATCAGGGTTGAATTCGAAGATTTTTGGTAGAGCTCCTTCAATGTCTTCAATGCCCATTTTGGAGCCAGTTGTTAATGTTCGCACTTTGATGTCCTCGCGTTCTGCTAGTTCATCGAGGAGTAGTTCAAATATGGGGGATGCTCCGATGTTGCCACACTTAAAAACTCCTATATTCACTTTCTCCAAAGAGATCACCTTATTATTTTGTAAAAATGATTGTCATCAATCGCTTATTAACAGTATCTTTTCTTCTCCTAGAACCCCTCTATTTGGCGGATAAGAAATGTTCAGGCGGAAACGCTGGACGCTTTCCGTTTCCTCTTTGAAAGTTTGATTAGCAAGTCAAAAGCTCTCTTTTCTTCCTCAACAGGCCTTGTTTTAATTAGCCCCTTCCTTTCAGCACTTTCAAAGAGTTCTTCGCCCTTATCAGTGCGGATGATGGTGAAGGTCCAGCCGTTTAGTCCTAGGCCGCCAGTTGAGATGTCGGCGAGTTCGGAGGAGAAATCGGTACACGGGAGGCAACCTTTGCGGGTATATTTTTTTGCGTCCGCAAGTGGGACAGCTTTTGTTTCGCCAGATTTGCTGGTAACTAGAACTTTTCCTTTAATGTTAATTTTGCTGATGTCGTGTAGGTTGATACCGAGTTCCCTTTGGAAATGTTTCTCCATTAAACCTTCATAGGTAAAGGATTCGGTGCACATTAATCCAATTGTCAATCGTAAGGGTTTAGAGTATTTTTTAAGAGGAACCATCTCAATTTTTCGCAGGGCATGAATTTGGCATGGTGTCCCAACAAAAGCTAGGCTCTTTTTCTTTTGCTTAATTCCTTCCTGAAATGCGAGTAGATTTGGTGAGTAGGAGTATCTTGTTCCAGCACACTCTAGAGCCTCCTGTGGAGTTGATGCCAGCCTCGGAACGGGATAGAACGGTCTATCCTTATCGACTCCAGAGACGATGGCGCCGTCCACCAGTCCATTTTCCAGAGCGAACATTAGAAGGGCTGTGACTACTCCTCCATCTTGGCAAACTTCAAGTATGCTCTTATCACTGGCCTCCGCAATGACTGTGCGCCGATGAATGCCAAAGTCTTCCTCTGGTTTCCTTTCCCTTCCAAACACGAATTTTTCTATTGCGGGCCGTGAGAAGTCGTATCTGGGACAGACTTTGGCGCAAATTCCACACGCTGTACATTTATTCACTAGCTTTGGCTTTTCTTCTGAGTATTCAAGGCAGCCGATTGGGCACACAATGACGCAGGCAGCGCAACCCGCACACTTTTCAGCAGAAACAACTTTATCCAAGATTTCCTCAAAACTCAACTTGGGGACCTTTTCGGTTGGTTTAGACATTTTTTCACCTGAACGTTTTGATGGAAACGTATCCGATTATTAGCCATTCTAGGTGTTTTAAAGCTTGCGTGAAGAATATTAATAAGAATAGGTTTCTCCTCAGAAGGTATGGAACCAACTGCTAAGGAAAGAGAAGAGCCTTCGCTAGCGTTTGGCGGACAGGCAGTAATAGAAGGAGTCATGATTCGCTCCAAAAACCACATGGTAATCTGCGTTAGACAGCCGAATGGACAGATATTAACAAAAACAGAGAAAATAAAATCCCTATCTGAAAGATATGGAGTTCTAAAAATACCATTTTTAAGAGGGATTGTAGCACTGTTTGAAACCCTGTATTTAGGTGTCAAGGGGCTCTATTTTTCCGCAAATGTGAGTTTGGAGGAAGAAGACGAAAAAATTGAGCCTAAAGAAATGGCGGTAACATTCATTTTAGCTATGGCCTTGGCCATACTTTTGTTCAGCATCGTCCCTTTCTTCCTAACGCGCGCGCTTTTCAGACTTAAAGGCATAATCTTCAACGCGGTAGAAGGCATAATTCGAATTGCAATTTTTGTACTCTACCTCGCGACCGTGGCTTTGGTTCGCGAATTCAGGAGAGTGCTTCAGTATCACGGTGCAGAGCACACGGCCATTAACGCTTACGAAGCAGGGGTTGAACTCAATGTTATGAACGCCAAAAAGTATTCGAGACTTCATCCAAGATGCGGGACATCCTTTCTCTTCATCGTTCTTGTAATAAGTATCCTGTTATTCTCACTCATGCCGAGCCAAGATGTCGCCACAAGATTATCTTACAGAATTATCCTCATCCCTGTGATTGCCTCTATTTCTTACGAAATCTTGAAAATCAGCGACAGATACAAGAAGTCAAAGATTATGAAAATTCTGACGATGCCTGGATTGGGAATTCAGCGTTTAACAACAAGAAAGCCAGACGAAGACATGATCGCAGTGGCCTTGAAGGCTGTACAAGAAGTAAACAAGCTGTCGCAGAAACATTGAGTACGATGAGATCGTTTTTCAAGAGAAGTCTGAAGCAATGTCTTCCAAATCATTTGTATCAATAAGATTAATAGGTAACGATACAAAAGTAGCTTTTCAAAAGCGGGTAAATGAGAGTCAAGATGATAATACATATCAATAATGTCGCTTACTGGGTGAGGTGAATGCCCAAGCTGAAGGTCTCATTGGTAACCGGGCGAACAATAGATCAAGGACGGGGAAAGGAGTCTGGCAAACTCTCAAAGGAATACTTAGAGAGCGTGATGATCTGTCAAATGGACCCTAACGACATGAAATTTCTCGGAGTAAAAGAAAACACTAACGTCAAAATCATCACAGATTTCGGCTCAGTGGTCCTGAAAGCTGAGAAATCCGCTAGGGCTCCCCATCCTAAAGTTGTTTTCGTTCCCTACGGTCCTTGGGCAAGTCTCATCATGAACCCAAAAACCCATGGAACAGGAATGCCATCCTTGAAAGGCATCCCAGCAGAAATTGAACCGGCACCCAACGAAAAAGTGTTAAGCCTACAAAATCTACTCAACCAATTTGACAAGGAAGGACGGCTGTGACTGTTGTTACTGGGGTAACCTACAACGAGTGGAGATGTCTCCCGATTTCCCCCGCAAAACCACCCTTTTTTTCTGTTTTAGCCAACAGAGCTCCGTCTTGCTGCTTAACGTTTATTAGATACCAAATAGGTGGAACCTAATGCGTGCGCGTACTGCCAAAAGATCAAGTCTTCAATTATCTTGATCGCTCTAGGTGGCACTAACAGAACCCAGTCTTCATCTGACCAAGAGTGCTTTTATGCTTTATGCGCATCGAAGATTTCTACTTATGCGCGCGCGCATGCATAACCTTCTTCAATGAGGTTTACACAAGGCCAAGTCTATTATTTTATAACATACAAGGTTATCAATCTAAGCTAGGAGTTGAGAAAAATGCCAACTGTTCATGTAAACGTCTGGAAAGGGTTTGGAAAGGAAAAAGCCAAGATCGTAATACAAAAGATAACCAAAGTTTTCGTAGATTTGGGCATTCCCCAGCAAGCAGTGGAAGTAATCGTGCATGAAATTCCAAAATCCCACTGGGGAATTGGCGGAGAACCAGCTTCAGAAAAATTCAAAGAAACCTCTTCTAAATAGATTAATGAATCGCTTCCTTGACGTTCCGACTAGGCCCTAGAGAGACTTCATTGGCGCGCGCGCGCAATTCACCTATTGCGACGCGATTTCCAACACGGTAAGAGTTCTGTCCAGTATAATAGAAGAACCCAATTCGATCAAGAACTGCACGTTGATTGTGTGCGGTCCAGCGGTCAGGGAATTTGTTAGAAATTCTACATGTCCAGGTATGGATACGCGTGGCGCAGCAGGCGGTCCAACTGAACACATGTATGTGCTGCTGTTGTGAGTGTTGTCTACAACTATTCTTACCAAAATATAGGCGGTCGCTTCTAATTGATGCGTGCCTGAGAATTGCGCAGAGATTCTTGAATTCTGCTGAACATTCATTATGATTTTCATTGAAGAGTCGAAGTCAGAGAGATTATACCACTGCATCATCGTAGCGTTAATGGTGTCGATCTGTGTATCATTTCTGTTCTGAAGTATTTGCAGAATTGAATCGGTTCCATCTACTCCCGGTATGCCTTGCGGTCCCTCTGGGCCCTGTGACCCTTGCTCACCTTCTGGTCCCTCTTCACCTTGTGGTCCCGGCTTAATGAATACCTGAGCGCTCAAGACCCCACCTACAAGACCCGCCAAGAGCCCAATCACCAATACCAAGACCAGAAGTTTCCACGCATATTTATCCTGCTCTTTTTTCTTTTCCAACTTCCACTCTCCCAACTTTACAATGCCATGCTTTTTTTGAACAAGATAGATATAAAAAAACTATGAAGTTAGAATCTATATTGTTTCTATGCATTTTTGCGCGCGCGAAAAAGGTTAGGTGATGGTTACGTTCCGGGATACGGTTTCTTGGAACTTCACTGGAGCCCCTAGGGCTCCCATCATTTTGAAGAATTTGATAGGATTCAAGCACTCAGGTGCGATTACTCCTCTATCTGCATCTCCTTTTATGCACATCGCGCGCGCATGCATGTTGCCCTCAAATTTGAATATGACACTGACTATTGGACTATGACTACTCGAACAGGATTCCCTGTTTTTTTCTCTAAGATC
>CAYGCU010000030.1:0-7362 GCA_964348475.1 uncultured Candidatus Bathyarchaeia archaeon | reverse complement strand
GTGGGACACGGACCCTTCTCCCACATCTTTGAGCATCTTCTCGTAAAATTTCTCAACAAAACCCACGAGGACATAAACGTCTGGATTGTCCAGAAGTCAGAGCTGAGAGACATACTCAAAGACCTAGGATACGATCCGGACGAGCTGGCAAAGCTTTCAGTGGGGCTGCTGCACAAGTCCGGCCGAGCGTTCATGGATCAGATCATCCGAAGTGCGGTGGACGTAGACAAACTCGACTTCGTTGTCCGCGACACTTATCATACTGGCGCAGAATACGGGTACGTGGACATCTTCCGCCTCATCCACATGCTCGACGTGCTGGACGAAAACCTCGCGGTTGATCTGGGAGCCCTCTCAGCCCTCGAATCTTTCATACTGGCACGAATCGAGTCCTTCAAGAGCATATACTTCCACAGGGTGGGACGGGCAGTTCAGATAATGCTCGCAACGGCTATGGAAGAGGCGAAGGACGAGTTGGCCTTAGTGGACTTCCGATCGCCAGAGGATTACCTGTCCCTAGACGATTACACCGTGTGGACTATGCTGAAGGGCTGCAAGAAGTCGAAAGGGGCTATAGAAAACCTAGAGAGACGTAAACTGCTCAAGTGCGCCTACGACCAAACCTTCTACGTGAGAGACAAAACCGTTTCCAGCATCTTCAGCGTAGAGGAAATTCGAAACCAGATGAGAGACAAAATCGCCTCAGAGGCGGAAGTCAAACCCAAATCCGTTGTGATCGACGTGCCAACGCTTCCCTCGGTGCCATACCGACACTCGGTTCTCCTAGAACCCATGGAAATCCCTGTGTTCCACCGAACTCGAGACGGCGAAAAGGTTCCTCAGCGGCTGAGCGATATATCTGGAATATTCGATGTGCTCAAGGGGTTCATAAACATCCTGCGCGTGTACACAGAGGAGAAGCATCGTGAGAAGGTTGGCGCCGCTGCGTCCAAGCTGCTAGGCGGAGTTCCCTCTTCAGCAAAGATATCCTTCTAAGTTGAGGACAAGAAAAAACAGTCAACGAAACAGCGGACCTTGTTGTTGTGGCGGGAGCCCATTGTCCACAACCATACCTCTCACCCGCCTTAGCACAACTCCTTTTGCATTAGTGACAGGCCCGTGTTAACCTACTTGTTTGTACCAAGTTAGCGATAGCTTTTCTGATCTCTGGCTCTCGCACCCGGACCACCGAACTTTTTCGGCTCCTTCCGCCTGGGGTCTCCAGCAACCATTGTTCGGTCATACTCGGTTAGAACCGTTTTAACATGCTTGCTCTTCGTCCATTTTATTAAAGCTCTAGCGATAGAAGTGCGCGCCGCTTCAGCCTGCCCCATGAAACCTCCACCGGACACCTTGATAGCGATGTCGAGTTTTTTCCAAACATCCTCGCTGATCCGTAGGAGGGGTTCCATGATCTTCTTACGGGCGATTTCCGGCTCCAAAATCTCGAGGGGGATTTTATTAATGCGAATTCTTCCCTGTCCCTCTCTAACTGTTGCTCTGGCGATTGCGGTTTTTCTTTTCCCGCTTGTTAACAGGACCTTTCTGGTTTTTGACGTTTCACTCACCCACCGGAGTCCATCCTATTCTCTTAGCGAGCTCTTCCACCCTTATATAGGGGCATCTCAGCTTTTGTGCGTTGGCTTCCGGTATTGTTTGGATTTCCTTGCCTTTATGGGCTTCAGGCACTCCAAGGAAAACCCGGAGCCTCTTGTACGCCTGTTTCCCCTTTGGCTTTTTCCAAGGCAGCATGCCTCGCACGGTTCTTCGAACGATCTGGTCTGGCCTCCTTCGGTGGAGGGGTCCCTTCCCTGGATGGCCAATTTCGAGGAACTTCTTAGCTTCCCTCACAATGCTGAGCCTCCTGCCGGATATAGCCGCCTTCTCCGCATTTACAATGATTATTGTTTCGCCTTGGAGGAGGCGCTTGGCTACAGTACTGGCCGCTCTGCCTAGGATCAGTCCTGTCGCATCAATTATCACGGGTTCAGTGCTCATCGAGTTCACAGTGCTCCTTGTTTTTTCTTCACTATCTGCGGAACAGATAAACATTTTCCTTTAGTCATTGTGTTACTTATTTCTCACAGACCTACACTTTGTCTCCTGAATGTCTCGCTGTATCGAAAAAGGGGCGAGTGAGGCTAAAATCTGTAACTCAAGTCAAAGAATATCAGATGAACAAAAATGCCCAGCAAGACGGTCCCGTGTGTGTTACGCGAACATATGTAGAAGTCCCATGGCTGAAGGCTTTCTTAACATGTTGTTAGAGAAAAATGAAAAAACCGTGGAAGCAAAGGCTCTTCGCCTTCTCCAGTTTAAACCTCTGGTGCGTGCATTTCCCGCCTAGTGGAATGGATGGCAACCGATAGGCTTATATGAGACGCAATATTGCCCAATATTGAGTAACGATGACAGCTAGGCTAACAATAGAAGCTGACGAATTTAAGGGGTATGAGGGATTTTGAGGCATAGAAGATTGTTTGTCGGGAGCATGGTTTCGATTCCAGTTGGGATAATCCTGCTAATCTTGGGAAACATCATTGCGCCTTTCGGGATTCAGGAACACACAAGTGGATTCTGGATTTTCACAACAACATATCATGAAACGACGGGAGTTTACTACCTGGGCTTCGCCCTAGCCGTCGTAGGACTCATCACCGTAATTGGAGGCACATCTGGAATAATCATCAGCATAGTCCTGGAAACCTTAGATAAGTATATATATACTCCCCAAGTTTGACAGCCATATTTGCTATAATAGCAAAAACTCTATCGAATCTTGCGGTTCATGAACATCTGCGGAAGTACAGTTGCCTATTGGTTCCTGTGCAATATGAACCTTGACGAGATTTTTTCTCTAATCGAATGGATGAGAACCGATAAGCTTATATGAGACTCAATATTAGTCAATGTTGAACAGCTATGAGAGTTACATTAACGATAGAAGCTGACGAATTTAAGTTGGCTCAGATGCTTTCCAAATTCTCGAAGCAGTACAAAAGCAGCTACACCCTTGCTAGGCAGAACCACGACTTCATCCTAAGTGTGAAGACAAATGACTTTGGTGAACTTGTTAGGCGTTTGAATCATATTAAAGGATGTAAATTCAAGATTATGGAGCTCCATGAAGGTGCAGCCGTAGGTGCGGGTATAATAAATGTTAACTTGACAAAGACTAACATTGACGCCCTCATTGGCAAGTCCACTGTAGCAAAGACCAAAATCGACCCAGTTGACGGTGGCGTCATAAAATTATTGGGTGAGCTTTGGTTCTGTCGCCCGAGACATGACAGGGTCATAAAGGAGGGTGCGAAAGTCGAGGTCGTTAGTGTAGAAGGAGTTAGTTTAATAGTGGAAGAGGTGAAGTGAAAATGTTGGAAGTCGTACTCGCTACGTTGGGGATAGCAGCTCTTATTGCCTTTTTGGTAGTATTTTGGGGAATCAAAAAAGTGAACCAATACGAGAGAGGCATAGTCGAGAGGTGGAATGCTTACGAAAAAACCGTTGACCCCGGATTGAGATACGTTTTGCCCTTTGCTAAAAGAATATATAGGGTCAACATGAGGGAACAGGTCATAGATGTGCCGCCACAAGAGATCATCACGGAGGACAACGTCGTTGTCACAATCGATGCCGTAGTCTACTACCAGATAACCGATCCGAAAAAAGCGTTGTATGAAATAGAAGATTTCGAGTTAGCAATAGTAAAGCTTGCCCAAACTACACTCAGGAACATAGTTGGTGAGATGTCTCTTGACACATGCCTAACGTCTAGAGATAAGATAAACACCGAGCTGAGAAAGGTTCTGGACGAAGCGACGGACAAGTGGGGAACCAAAGTAAATCGAATCGAAGTTCAGAGAATAGATCCGCCGAGCGACATTCAGCAAGCCATGCACAAACAGAAAACAGCAGAACAGGAAAGAAGGCAAGCGCGCCTAATAGCAACGGGAAGGAAAGAGGCTGCTCTACAAGACAAAGAAGCAGCCATACTGAAAGCAGAGGGCGAAGCTAAGGCCATAACACTCGTTGCCACCGCACAAGCTGAAGCAGTGCGAGTTGTTTCAGTGGCAGCAAACAAATACTTCCAGAAAAACGCTCAGCTGAACAAGAAACTCAATGTTATCCGAGACACGTTTTCGCAACAGACGAAAATAGTTGTTCCTTCCACAGCTGACATACTAAATGTGATTGGTCTGGAAGGCACCCAAGTGCTTCCGATAAGAACGCGCTCTGGCGAAAAGGAAGAATAGAGCTGAACGCATTTGGCGATGGAAACATTTTACATTTTTATACTTGTAGCGGCGGCAATTGTAGTCTTGTGGTGGCTGCTCAAAAGGAGAAGTGAACCCAAAGTGCACCACTACGAAACAGACCTAAGATTAACATACAAAAGGTTCATGGAACTCTACCCAAACTCAGAGATAAGCTATCGGGAGTACAAAGCATTACAAGCTAAGAAAGCCTACAAAAAAGCTGTAAGCCCCAAGAAAATAAAAAGAATGGTAAGATAAACTCAAACCTTGTCTGGAGGCTGGCGCTGGGCAATAGATTCAAACCTCAGATCAAATCCTCAAGATTACACTCTAAAGTTCTCAAAACGGTAAATTTCGGACAGACAGCTTTTGAACCAAGAACTGGACATTTCTTCATCTGATTATTTTCACGCCGGTGCCCTTGGGGTTTTTCTTCACCAAATTCGGAATAGATAGGCATTTTCCCTTAGCCTTCAGAATTTTGAATTTTGCTTGATCAGAGAAGGCGAAGGCAGCAACGCTGACGGGGTGATCGATTTTTCCGGCGCCTAAAACCTTGCCTGGAACAACTACTGTTTCCCTTTTTTGTGTGAAGCGGTCTAAGCGGCTCACGTTTACGGTTGTACGTCTCCTCCTTGAACTGGACAGTCGACGGGCTAAGTCACGCCATATTTTCGCTTCGTTCTCCCGAGACTTCTTTCTTAGCAGTCGAATGAGACTAGTTAGTTCCGGGTTGGTTGTTCTAACTCGCCTCATCTATTTCGCCTTCTTCAGTTTCTTAACAAACCCGTCGACTTTTTTGTCAAGGATGCTGAGAGATTCAAGCACAATCCGTTCCACTGGGAGAACTCCAGTGGACTCAATGTCGTAGATGAACGCGTTTTTGTCCCAAGTTATCTCAATGGCAGGCGAGTCCATGGGGCAAGCGTCTACGCAGTCTTCGCAGAGGGCACAATCCATCAGGTTCCTAACTTCTATTTTATTTTCAACGGTTACCAGAACCTTCTTAGGACAAACCTTCACACAATCCCCACACGCGTCACAGCGTTTTTCATCAACCCTGATCTGCGGAAAATACTTGTAGATGCACATAGAGACGGGTTGCCACTTCGCATGGGCTTTTCCCTTTCCAAGCCGAGCGTACGCTTCCAATTTTATTTTCTGCCCTGACACAATCTTTACGATGGGAACCCTGTCGCTTACGGGTCTGACGTCGGGGTTTTCTGAAACCAGGTCTCCCGAGTACACGGTCCTCGTCCCCTCTACTCCTTCAACGTTCAGCGTCAGAGCCACGCGGCAGAGGTTGCACCCGAACTCGCTCTTGCACGGACATTCTTCGGGCAAGTTATAGGAGTCTAGATCGGTTGTGAGGGGAATGAGACCTAGCCTGTGGGCAAGAATCTCGTCGTGAAGCGTTGAAGAGTTTTCGAGAATAACCACGTCCTCTATGGCCATGGACGGAACCTCGGCTAACATGATCCTGCGCAACGAGTTCATGAAGGAGACATCGGTTTCTCGAACAATTAGCCGCATGGTGGTGTCGGCTTTATCCACAATCTCAACCTTCACAGAGTTCAAACTCTTACCTTCAACCATTCATAAACACCCACTAGACCCTTCGGCCCCTACGCCCTCCCTTCCTCCTCGTCCCGTTGTGCGGAACCGGAGTGACCTCCTCGATGCGCCCAATGCGGAATCCAGCTCGGGCTAGCCCCCTTATGGCTGCCTGCGCCCCTGGACCAGGTGTCCGCGCGTCTGATCCTCCAGGAGCTCGAACCTTTATGTGTATAGCGGTTATTCCCTTGTCTTTAGCGAAGGCGGCTGCTTGAGCCGCGGCTCGCATAGCAGCGTACGGCGATGGTTCCAGTCGATCTGCCTTGACAAACATTCCTCCAGAGGTTCTGGCGATGGTTTCGGCGCCGGATACGTCGGTGACGTGCACAATGGTGTTGTTGTAGGAGCTGTATATGTGGACCACTGCCCACCTGTCACCTTTTTTGCTCATCAGGTTTCCTCCTTGACCCCTCTTGCAACCTCTGGTTTCATCTCAGCCGCACCGACGAAAGACTCTCGTAAGGGATGATCGGGTTTTGACAGGGGGCTGGTTGGAGCGTAGGCTATCTTCGCTTCTTCATCTTTCATAACAAGATAACTTGGAGAGGACACTCGCCTACCTTTGATGGCAACGTGTCCGTGTGTGATTAGTTGACGGGCCTGATACATGGATTTGGCTAGACCCTTTCGGAACACAAGTGTTTGAAGTCTACGTTCAAGAACGTCTTCTAGGGCCAGGTCCAAAACGTCATCCAACGCCGCTTTTTTGGGAAGAACTCCGAGGCGGGTGAGTCTACCGAGAATTTGTTCCTCCTGCCTTTTTCTCTCCTCAGAAGACACGCCCAAAAGTGACCTGGCGATTCCTCGAAACCTCGAGAGCATTGTCTTGTGACGCCAAAGTTCCCTCTTGTTTCGCAACCCGAATTGGCCAAGCAGTTGGAGTTCCTGCTGCAAAACGTCGGTCCGCCAAGGAAACTTTAGGGTCTCGTATTTTTTCCGCTGCTTTCTAGGGTCACCCACTGGGAATCCTCACCCGTTTTCTCTTCACACCCACAGCCTTTGCTTTCCTTCCAGTTGTCCTTGTTCGCTGTCCTCGCACCTTCAACCCGTGCGCATGTCGAAAGCCTCCCCAAGACTTCATCTTCTTCATTCCGTCGATGTCTGATTTTATCTGAAGGGTTAGGTCGGGGCCGATAAGATGAAAATCTTTCCCGGTCTCTCTGTCCTTTGGACGGTTAAGAAGCCAGCCGGGCAGACCGTACTTTGCAGGATTCTTTAAAATGTCCTCAATTTTTTCAACGTCGGCCTCTGGAAGAAAGCCTAGGCGAATCTGTGGGTCAACTCTGGCCTTTTGAGCGATCACGTTGGCCACCTTGATTCCTATCCCCTTCACTCCGGTCAGGGCGTAGACTACCTTTTTTGCGCCGTCCAGATCTGCGCCGGCGATTCGAATAATGTGCCGAAACTCTTTGGGCATTCTCGACCGTCCATGAGTTCCTAAGCTAACTACGGAAGTGACTTGTAGTTTATTTAAACCTTGCTTTGTCTCAGC
>CAYGCU010000029.1:0-7442 GCA_964348475.1 uncultured Candidatus Bathyarchaeia archaeon | reverse complement strand
CTATTGCCGTCAGCTTGAGCTTTGCCACGAGTTCGTCGATCTCTTTTGGCACGCTATAGACTTTTGGCTTCATTTTCTCTTTTTTCGTCAGATGTTCAACGCATAGGGCTTGGTTTGCGAAGGACATGTCCATAACCTCTGAGGGATGTCCCTCAGCTGCGGCGAGGTTCACAAGTCTTCCCTGAGCTAGCAGGTAGAGTTTCCTTTCGTCCTGGAGACGGTACTCTTCTAGGTTACATCGGATTGTTCTCTTGAAAGATGATATGCTGTCGAGGTCAGGTATGCTAATCTCAACGTTGAAGTGTCCGCTGTTAGCGAGTATGGCGCCGTCCTTCATCTTGAGCATGTGTTCTTTTCGGATAACACTGATGTCTCCCGTGGTGGTTACGAAAATGTCGCCTATTGCTGACGCCTTGTCCATAGGCATTACGCGAAAGCCGTCCATAACCGCCTCCAGCGCTCTCACTGGATCAACCTCAGCGACGATCACGCTTGCGCCCATGCCCTTGGCCCTCCAAGCGAGTCCTCTGCCACACCATCCATAGCCGCACACTACAAAGTTTTTTCCTGCCAGCAGAACGTTGGTGGTTCGCATAATGCCGTCTATAGTGCTCTGTCCAGTGCCGTAACGGTTGTCGAACAGGTACTTGGTGTAGGCGTCGTTTACTGCTATGATTGGGTACTTGAGGGCGCCGTCTTTTTCCATGGCTCGCAACCGTATAACCCCTGTTGTGGTTTCTTCGGTACCTCCCCTTACGCCTTCTAAAGCTCCGATTCGTTTCATGTGAATGGTGCTAACTAGGTCGGCCCCATCGTCCAAAGTGATCATAGGCTTGTGGTCAATCACTTTGTTGACGCACCAGTAGTATTCTTCGGTTGTTTCACCTCTCCAAGCGTAGACGTTGATTCCCTTTTCTGCTAGTGCAGCCGCCACCTCGTCCTGAGTTGATAACGGATTGGACCCGCAGAGGGCAACGTCTGCTCCTCCAGCAGTGAGCGCTTCTACAAGCACCGCGGTTTCCTTGGTCACGTGTAGACATGCACCTATCATGGTGTGGGCGAGAGGCTTTTCTTTCTCAAACTGGTGTCTAATTTGATTGAGAACTGGCATGTGCTTTGAAGCCCATTCGATCGACAATATGCCCTGTTTGGCTAATAAAACATCTTTCACTTTAAATTCGGTCATATCTTCCACCTATCTATTAGGTGATATCTGTATAGCACAAAATATTTATATGTTTTCACTATTTTTTATAGATTGAGCAACAAATTATATGAAAAGCTACATTTTATTCCAATTGGAGGCTGCACATGACTTTAGACCGTTATGATCTATCAATTTTGGAAATGCTTCAAAACGATAGCAAGGTATCACTTATTAGTGCCGGTGAAATGTTAGGGCTCTCACGCTTTGCAGTGAAAGCTAGAATAGAAAAACTATTCAGAAATCAGGTGATTCTTGGATCAACCATCGTTGTAAATCCATCTTTGGTTGGACTCAAAAGAACCGTATTTTTTGAGTTAAAAACCAACCCACATGAACCTTGGCTAGCTGAGTTGTTGGGAGAAATGAGGTCATGTGACATCATAAATGGAATAACGGGCGAGTATTCACTCTTGGGAAGATTCAGAATAATCAGCGACGAACATTTTGGTCGAATACTGAAAAGAATCGATGAGGCCATGTCAAGGAGCTTTTTTAAGAAATATCACGTAGTAAATGTTATCCATACTTTCAAAGAGTCGGGTGTTCCGTTTGAAAAAGAGGCAGGAACTCTAAGTTTAGATAATATCGATCTTGAAATCCTAAAAATTCTGTTAAATCAAACCAAGTATGTTAAGACTCCACGACCGCTTTCGACGACACAAATTAGCAGGCTACTGGGCAACCTTGGAATTAAGATATCTCAACCGGCCGTTTTCAAGAGATTAATGAGACTCAAGAGTAGAGGCGTTATTCTGAGATACACTATTATGGTTGATCCGGTGAAACTGAGCATCAAAACAAAGCTGATAGTTAGAATTAAGGTACATCCGGCCTCTTATGACCATGTGGCACGCAATTTTTTGGCACCAATAAATGAAATTACAGATCTCTACCGAACAGGGGAAGACTATGGATTACTGGCCATTGCAATGGTGAAAGACATTTCGCAATATAATTCTTTATTATTAAGGCTCTATGCTTCAAAGGACATTATAGACACTTATACAGTGCTTGTTCTTGAAGAAAGAAAAAAATCTCCTCTACCCTTGATCGAACTGCGAGAATTTTCTATTCAAAGATAAAATGTGCCCGTGATTCAAATGAACTTGAAATGTTCTTGCTATCGTTCTTTAGCTAGGCGTGCCAGGAGGCTTTCCTTCGTTTTTTCCGCCATCTCCATAACCTTATGGATGTCCACCGTTTTAACTCTTCGATCTTCCATGACAATTTTGCCTTTAACAACAACAGTGTCCACATCAGCCGCCCTCGTCGAATATACGAGGTGACTGACCTCATTGTACAGCGGACGTAGATGAGGCTTCTTGAAATCTATTATAGCCAAGTCCGCATCTTTTCCGTTTTCAATCGACCCTATTTGGCAATCCCACAATAGCGCCTTGGCGCCCTCTACCGTTGCCATCTGCAACACTTGCTCGGCAGACAGCAACGTGGGATTCCTGTTAACACCCTTGTGCAGTAGTGCTGTCACCTTCATGACTTCAAACATGTCGGAGTTATTGTTGGAGCAAGGACTGTCGGTGCCCAAGGCTACAGTAACCCCGGCATCGAGTAGACTTGATACGGGACTAACGCCAGACGCCAACTTGAGATTTGAGACGGGGTTGTGAGAAACCTTGACTCCCTTCTCCTTCAGGATTCTGATGTCTTTTTGGGAAAGGGCTACGCCGTGCGCAGCAATGACATCGCTTCCCAACGCGTTCAGAGAGTCAAGATACTCTACCACGCCGCCTTCAAACGAAACGTTGAAAGCTGCGCGGATCTTTTCGGCCTCGTCTTCAGTTTCAGCAACATGGATGTGCCACATGATGGGCGAGTCTGGAGAACCATACTTCTCATTCAGCTCTTTCGCGATGTCTCTCAGTTCCTTCATATACTCGGGGTCAACTGTGTAGGCCGCGTGCGGATCAACACTTACCCGAATAAGTCCGTTTGCCTTGCCATGCCAGTTTCTAGCTAAGGTCCTCAAGGCAGTTCGGTCTTCGTCTTTTCTCCATGAAAAACACACGTGTCCAACGACTCCTCGAAGTCCTGCTTTAGCGAAAGCCTCAGCCTCGTTGCCATCCTCCATGTAGTGATACATGGTGTTCACGGTGGTTGTTCCGCCCATAATGGAGTCAACAGCAGTGAGAAGCGCACCTGCGTAGATGTCACGGCCATTTATGCATTTCTCTAGAGGCCATATCCGCTTTTCTAGCCACTCCTTGAGCGGATAGTCATCAGCATAGCCCCGAAGAAGGCTCATGGCAGCGTGTTGGTGAGTGTTTATGAGGCCGGGGATCACTACCTTTCCTTCTGCGTTGATCTTTTCGTAGCTGGAATACTTTCGCTTAAGCTCGACGCTCTTTCCGACTTCCACGATGCTGCCGTTCTCGACGACGACTGTGCCGTCTCGAATGATTCCTTTTGGGCCCATGGTGACGACGGTTCCGCCATCTATTCTTAGAGTCGTCAATGCTGGTCAACCTCGGCTTAGCCTCTAAGAGTTAGGGTAATAAAATTTAAGAACTACTCTTTGTGGGATCTAGAAACTAGAAGAAGTGTGAGTCCTGCTGTGAAAAGAATTGCTTCAAGAAATTCGTGGTGAAGGATATCTTTCAAATCGAAAAACCTTCCGTAAAAAAATAGATGATGGAAAACGGTAAACAAACCTAGGAAGACAAGCAGGATTCCTAACGTTTTGCTTTCTTTTTCGTTCATCTTTCGCACAAAGAAGTTTGTGAACTGGTATTTAAGACAAACAGTGTTTCTTGACGCAAAGATTTAATTTTGCTTTGTCTTAAGTTAATTATAGAGAAATAAGGTCGTGTCCAGTTGAGGGAACTCTTTTCCGAGTTTGTTAAAACTGTGTTGGAGCCCGGGATTCTTCTGATTACATGTGGGCTTCCAGGAACCTGGAAAACAGAGACCTCGGAGGAAATTTCAAAAATCAAAGGGTATCCTATTCTTCGAACTGATTTGATTCGGTTAGAAGTTCTTGGGAATGAGGATATCTTTGATGAGAAAGTTGCGTCAAGTATGAGCAAGCGGGAGCTGGTCTATGATGAGATGTTTCGGCAGGCAGAAGATCTTGTGCAGAAGAGTGAAGGTGTAATTTTGGATGCTACTTTTGTCACTCAGAAGCTGCGAAGGCGTGCCGCTGAGATTGCTGCGAGGCACAAGATGACTTTTGTTATTCTTCAAACTCACTGTTCCGAAGAGGTGTCTATTGCAAGGATTTTGAGAAGAACCAAGGAGAATTATGAATCTAACGCCTTGACGAGGCAGGCTTATCTTAACAACAAGAAGAGGTTTGAACCGGTTGACTTAGATGACGTGAAAAAGAGTCATCCGCAACTTGAAATAGTGCACTTAACGGTCGACACAGAGTATGATCCTCCCGAGAGTTGGTATGTAATCGGAATGGAAAAAAGGTAGTTGGACCTCGTTTCATCATGATAATAGATTTGCACATTCATTCAAAAAGTTGTTCCGACGGAAACTTGACTGTTGAAGAACTTGTTGATGAAGCCAAGATCAGAAACATTGGGTTAATGTCGATTACAGATCACGACTCGATTGGCTGTCAAGAGAAAGCCATGGCTTTGGCAAAGAAAAACGGTATCCGCTATGTTTCTGGAGTTGAATTGAACGTGACGTTTTCACATCCTAGATATCGCAAGGGTAAATCTATATCGTTGGATTTCTTGGGTTACCAGTTTGATGTAAAGAATGAGGAGTTGAATAACAAGCTTCAACGGATTGGGAAATATCGAGAGGAGAGAGCTGCAAAGATTTTGGATAGGATTAATGCGGAGTTTGAAAAGGAAGGGATTGAAAAGCTGACGAAAAACGATTTGAGGAGGATTCGGGATTCTGTTGACGGAGTGCTTGGGAGGCCTCACATAGCGAACTATTTGGTAAGAAAGGGAATTGTTAGAACCAAGCAGGAGGCTTTTGACAAGTATCTTGTGAAATGCAATGTTCCCAAGTATCCTCTTCACATTGAAGAGGCGTCGAGGCTGGTGAGAGGTGCTGGAGGAATAATAGTCTTAGCTCATCCCAACGATCCTCATGGAACCTCACTTGCGGAGCTGACCGAATCGCTGCACGAACAGACAGAGATAATAGAAGAGTCGATTTCAGGATACATTGATGGCGTCGAGTGTTGGCACTCCAGAAATGACGCCCTAACAACGAATCATTACGTAGAGTTTGCAAAAAAACATGGACTGATCATGACTGGGGGGAGCGATTGTCATCAAAAGCCGATCCTCATGGGAACGCTGGAAATCCCCAAATACGTAGCTGAGCAATTCAGTTTCTAGTGAACTTTTCCGGTTAAAGAATATTCGCGTAGGTGGAGGCTAATTTGAAGTATGCCGTTGCTTCTTTCGTTGCTGCCCTCTTTTCCTGACTGCCCATATTAGGATCTTTAAGTTTGAAACTGGTGACTTTTCCTCGCACGTAGGCTCGGTAGCATTTGTAGAAAGAGAGGAGTTTCGTCAACTTTTGGTCTCGAGAATATTCGACATATCTTTTGACGAAGAAGTTAGACAGATCGCTTTGTTCTTTTAAGTCTAAATCCATGGCTAAGAAGGCAATGTCGGAGGCAATGTCAGAATACCTAAACCTCTCGTTGAATTCTATCGCGTCGAAAATGTAGATTCGGTCTGTAACAAAAATGTTACCCGAATGCATGTCTCCGTGACAGTCTCTAACTCGCCCCTCCGCCATCCTCTTCTCAAAAAGGGAAGCATTTTTCTTCATGAAATTATCGATTCTTTCACGGATTAGTTTGAAATTCTTCGTGGATATGGTTTTGCCAACAAACTCTCCAGTCTGCTCGAAATTCTCCTTCCAGTTGGTTTCTATTATCGCCAAGGAGCCGAACTCGCTTATCCTTCTATTCGTTTCTGCTTTCGAATGGAATTCCGCGACGATCCTTGCTATCCTATCAATGAGCTTTCGGTTCACCTTTTTCTCTTCAAGGAGCTTGTTCATCATCTTTTCTTCAGGCATCCTCTTCATCTTCACAGCATATTCAACGGCTTCTCCTTTGCCTTTTATCTTGATAACATCTGATCTGTTGATGGAAACAACCTCAAGGTACATGTCTCCGCACAGCCGTCTGTTGAGCTCCACCTCTTTTTGACAGAAGAAACGTCTCTTTTCGAGGGTTGTGAAGTCTAGGAATCCAAGGTCCACAGATTTCTTCACCTTGTAAACGAAGTTTCTGGTGAGAAAGACAAAAGATATGTGGGTCTGGACTAGTTCGATTTGACCTGGTTCTTCGTCGTATGCTTCAGGTTTCATCAAGGCTTCGACAACTTGCTTCTGCACTAGAGACATTACTGAATCTACTTCCTTTAGGGCGTTTTACAGCCTTTCTGTTGGGAATAAGATTGCCATGAACCATATAGGAATATCCCTACGAGGAGCTTTCCGTTAAACCTAAATTCTATGTTCAGCCACAACTAGGTTAAAGCAAGAGGTTCCAGTGTTGAAAGCGGTGATTCTAACAGCAGGCTTGGGAACAAGACTCCTGCCCGCAACCAAAGAAACACCAAAGGTGCTGCTCCCAATATTTGCATCGGGAAAAAACAGGAAGCCATGCCTAAAACCCGTTCTGCAACTAGTCTTTGAACAACTTTACGACGTAGGCTTCAGACAGTTCAGCTTCGTAGTCGGGAGCAGAGTCAGAAGAGCCGTGAAAAACCACTTCACACCAGACCAAGACTTCAAAAAATACCTCAAGAAAATCAACAAGCCAGAGCAAGCAGACGAGTTGCAACAATTCTACCAGAAGGTAAACAACTCCACCCTAGTGTTTATAGACCAGCCCGAACCTAGAGGCACTGGAGACGCTGTTCGCAGAGTGAAAGACTTCACGGATCAAAAGCCTTTCCTCCTTCACATGGGAGACGATCTGGTTCTGTCCAGAGAGGGAAACAGTCACCTGAAGAGATTGATCAGGGTTTTCAAGGAACGAAAAGCCGACGTAGCTTTCCTTGCTACAAGGGTGAAAGACCCAACCATGTATGGAGTCATCGGGGGCAAACAGATAGCCAAAGGACTGCACGAAGTGGAAACAATTGTTTATAGACCGAAGGTTCCACCCTCAAACCTCTCCGACGTCACGGCGTACATCCTTAAACCCAACATTTACCCCGAGATCAAGAAGGTGGAGCCAAATAATGAGAGCGGCGAGGTGTCACTGATCCCCGCCATACAATCC
>CAYGCU010000028.1:0-7593 GCA_964348475.1 uncultured Candidatus Bathyarchaeia archaeon | reverse complement strand
ATCCCAAATCGGGTATACAGTTTTTAGCCGTCCATTAGAAGCCTATAATTGGTTGTCCATTAACCGTTGGTTAGCCGTTCCCTGTTGGTTGATTGGATTAAATTTTAACCGTAAAGATTATGAGCAGTTTGAAGACAGCAATAGAATGTGAATTAGACTTGGTTCTCAAAGATTTTCTACTTCCCAACGAAACTATAAGGTATCATAGTCTAGGTATGATTCGCTATCTCGGAGACAAGTTCTACTTCTACATAACAAATAAGAGGATACTGGTTTACAGGAGTAGGGGAAAGGTTTCCAAGAAGGACAGGATTATCGCTGAGAAGCTTGAGGCTATTAGGAGTTTAAATTATGATGAAAGGGGTTTGGTGAGGAAAAGGGGTTATCTGAGTGTTCAAACCGAGAGTAAGAGGATGTTTTTTGAGGGGAAGATACCGGATGTGAAGGGCATCTGGAAGGAACTACAGAAGTACATCAAGAAAGAAAAGTAGCAGCTGCACGCGCGAAGTACAAAAGCAAAATCTCCCCATAAAAAACTTTTAATTTTGTCACTTTCCCCTACGAGCTTTTTCTCCTTTTTTGGGATCGAATTAACATGTTACCTAAGCGTATTACCTCACGCACAAGCAATTCAAAATCTTCTCGCCTGCTACGATGGTTTGTTATCGCCACTCGTAGTACATACTTTCCATCAATTATTGTACTTGAAAGTATGGCTATTCCACTTTCTTGCAATTGCATGAGTAGTTCTGAGTTAAGTTCATTCAGAGCAACTTCATCGAGGCCGTTGGCTGTAAATCTAAAACACACAATATTAAGGGGCACTGGTGCCACGCGTTCTAATTCGGGTGTAGCGTCTATGAGCTCAGTCAGATAGCCCGCCTGGTCGACATTTTGCTGGATCAATCGTGCATACTTCAGAATGCCGTGTTCTTTTATAGACATCCAAGCTTTCAATGCCCGAAAGCCACGGGAACATTGAAAGCCATATTCGCTGTACCAGACCGGACCGCCTGATAAACCCCGCTTGGCGCGTGTCAGGTAGTCAGGCGTCAGAGAAAATGCTCGGAGATGGTCTTCTTCTTGCCGTACCAACGCGCAACCCAACTCGAAAGGCATGTACATCCATTTGTGCAGGTCAAAGGCAAGCGAGTTAGCCCGATCAATACCTGAAACCAAATGTCGCAGTTTTGGAGATAAAGCAGCCCACGCACCAAATGCACCATCGACATGAAACCACAACCCCTCTCGGGCACAGATATCAGCGAGAGCATTAAAGTTATCAAGAGCACCTGTATTTACCGTACCAGCGTTTCCGATAACAGCAATTGGTTGATGTCCTTCAGACCTATCTTCTGAGATTGCCATTTCCAACGCTTTGGTATCTATCTGAAAGTCGGCGTTAACAGGAATCTTACGAAGAGAGTCGTTGCCTAATCCCAGCAATTCGATTGCCTTTTGAAACGAACTGTGGATCTCTGCCGAACCATAAAGGATCATTTTTCGCGATGAAGCTTGCAGGCCGTGCTGGCGCACGTCAAATTCAGCCATGGTATTACGAGCAACGGTTAGGCCAACCAGGTTAGCCATTGAGCCGCCACTTACCAGCAATCCACTTGCCTCTGCTGGATAACCCAACATCTCCTTTAGCCAATTCAGTACTTGCGCCTCTACGTAGTTTGCCACATGGTTGCCCGCCCCAAGGTCGGGGTTCATTCCAGCTGCTAACATCTCAGCCAACATGCCAAAAGGGGTACCGGTGCCTTCCACCCATCCCCAAAAACGCGGATGAATATTCCCCATCGGGTGGGGTAACACGTTCACCAGAAAGTCTTGGTATGTTTTTTTGGCTCCCTGAGGGTCCATTGGCAGAGGTTTCTTCAAATTCTCTCGTACTTTCTCTGGGATTGATTGCCAAACAGGACGCTCTCGCACAGTTTCAAGATAAGTCATCATGTCCTCCACCATTTGATGGCCCAAGGCTCGCATTGCTTCCCAATCTTTGGGGTCAAGTGTTTCCTCCTTCATGAGAGTGCTCAAAATTTTTCCTCTCCATGATGCGCGCGCACTAGAATTGTCAAAATGTCTTCTAAGGCACTAGTCCTTAATGATCCCACAAACACGTTTGCGGAAGCGCTCTTCGACATTATATTCTCAATCCTTTATCTAGTCTTGGATAATATGCGCGATTTCTATTTTTTCCATGTCCGTAGGCTATTAAATGTTGCGCGCGCCTTCACCAATTCGTGTTATTTTGTTGATATTTTTTCATATCAATTAGTAAAGAAAACAATGTTTTCTCGGAAAACACCGGTGTGAAAAAGGAGGTTCGGTACCAAATAATGTTGAGGGTATATATAGCCCTCCTCCCCATCTCAGAGACCAGAAGGTCTTATTTTCCCTATCGAGCCAACAAATCCAAAGCAGACTCCCTAGCCCTCACGCTAACCTCCTCCTCATCAAGCGTCCTAACCTCACCCCCCTCCATCAAAATCTTACCATCCACAATAACCGTATCCACATCACTTCCACGAGCCGAATAAACCACATTAGCGTAAAAGTCGTGCACCGGCGTAAGATGAGGCTTCCCAAAATCCACAAGTATAACATCCGCCTTCTTCCCCACCTCCAACGAACCCACACTTCCTTCCAGTCCAAGAGCCCTAGCCCCGCCAATCGTCGCCATCCCTAAAACACTATGAGCTGGTAACACCGTTGAATCCATGTAGGAAACCTTCTGGAGGAGAGCAGCAACCCTCATGTCATCGAACATGTCAAGATCGTTGTTGCTGGCAGGTCCGTCTGTGCCGATGCCCACGGTCACACCAAGACCCATGAGATCTCTAATTTTCGGCACCCCCAAAGCAAGTTTCATGTTGGCAACAGGGTTGTAGGACACCTTAACATCGCGCTTAGCCATCAGCCTCATCTCCTCTTCCGAGAGGTATATGCAGTGCGCGGCGAGGACATCTGGCTTCAAGAAGCCGAGGTTCTCCAAGAGCTCAACCTCGGTGAAACCGTACTTCTCCTTCATCGACTTCACTCTCTCTTTCGATTCGGCCAGATGAATGTGTATGCCGATGTTAAGCTCTGAAGCCCTGTCCCGAGCCTTCATTAAGAGGTTGGGACTGCACGTGTAGACGGTGTGGGGACCCAGGCGAACCCTAACCCTCCCATCGGCAAACCCATGAAACTTTCGAGCGAACCCAACGCCCTCTTTCAACAACTTCTCACCCCTTTCACTGTCCCCAGCCTCAATGATCCCGGGCGCCAGCACAGCCCTTAACCCAGCTCTCTCAACAGCCTTCGCTACCATGTCCTCGTGAAAGTACATGTCGGCGAAGCATGTGGTTCCGCTCTTGATCATCTCAAGACAGCCAAGGAGAGCACCGTCATAGACGTCTCCAGGCTTAAGCTTCGCCTCCAGAGGCCAGATCGTATCACTTAACCACTTGCCCAGTTCCTGATCTTCTGCGACCCCGCGAAAAATGGTCATGGGTAGATGAGTGTGGCAGTTGACTAGTCCGGGCGCAGCCACTTTCCCGTGACCGTCTATTGTCTCTTCAGCTCTTAATGATGGCGCGTCGGTTTCCCTTCCTACATAAGTTATTACATCGTTTTTTATTGCAATTAGTCCCTGCTCTAAGATTTCCCGTTTTGCATCCATTGGAAGGATGGTGCAGCCGCGGATTAGAATGTCAGCCTTCAAAAGAACCACCCACAGACTTACGAGTTAATAAAATGGATCAGGTTATTTTATCTTTAACTCGGCGAGTTGTGGAATGGACAGTTTCCGGTCTGAAAATATTTAGGCCCAAGGCTAATGCTAGAAAAACCAGCCCAGCCCAGACAACGTTCAATTTGACTCGTTTAGACTTTAATGTCTCTCGAGTTTCGGTGGTTTGATAGGGCGTTTAAAGAGGGTTTATTTAATCCGTTCGTTAGTTTTCTGTAGATGTGGCTCAGCGATACTTCGGTGGAGGTGAGCATGTCCGCGCCTTGAGGAGTGAGATTGTATACTTTTCTCGGCCGATCGTTTTTTAGATCCCACTGGCTTTTGAGGTATCCTTGTTTTTCAAGAAGAGAGAGAAGCGGGTAGATGGTGCTGGGTCCAAAGTAGACCCCGAAGTTCTTGCGGAGGCTGGAGATGATCTGATATCCATGCATGGGCTGGACTCTCAGAAAGTTCAGGATCACGAAGTCTAGGAGTCCTCTCATGAGTTTCATCTGGATCTCCCTTGACTTAGGTCCCATGTTCATTTTCCTCCTGTGGTTGTGTTGAACAGTTCTCACGTTATACGTGTATACGATATGTCCTGTTTAGGACATATCAAGTCTTTATATACAAGACAAACGATATAAACGTTTCTGTGAATCCAAAACATATTTAGGCATATTTAAGCATAAAATCCAGCCCGAATAATTCAGATAGGCTAAAATTTTACCTATAAGTATAAGAGAAACTATAAGTAACAACCTTGGAAAGTGAAACGATGATTGAGACTTTCGTCGAGGAGATTAGGCAACGGTTTGCCAAGGTTTTTCTCGATGTGCTTGTGCTTAAACTCATTCGATCAGAACCCATGTGGGGTTACAGGATCATCAAGGAAACAGAAAGGCTTTTTGGTGTCAAGCCTAGACACGGAGCTATATATCCTCTCCTTCATTCGCTGGAGGTTAAAGGTTTTCTGAGAAGCCGGCGGGAGGTTGAGGAGGGGCGGGTGAGAAAGGTGTATGAGATCACGTCGAAGGGAATACAGCTCATCGACTCTTATCACGATTTCTTGAGAGAACAACTTAGAACTTTGAAATTGAAAGGCTAGGAGGCACGTGGAATGAAGTGTACTTCAAGTAAACAGAAAGATGTAACAGAACAGGTGCAGAAACTCCTTGAAGAAAGAGGAAGCAAGGCTCTAGAAGAGGCTAGAAAAACAATCCTGCAAGAAGAGGTCGAATGCAAGGAAGTGCGCGAGGCCCTAACCTACTTCATGTCCGAATACTGGCGCGACCTAGCTAGACCAGCTCTACTCTCCATGGCCTGCGAAGCCGTTGGAGGAGACCCAGACATAACCACTCCCATAGCTGTTCCGATGATACTGATAAGCGGCGCCATAGACATACATGACGACATCATTGACCAATCGAAGGTCAAGGATTCCCGCCCAACTGTTCTAGGAAAGTTTGGCAAAGACATCGCTTTACTCGTTGGAGATGCGCTTCTGTTCAAGGGTCTAACACTGCTCCACGAAGCGGTTGAAAAGGGAATTCCAGCTGAAAAGCTCTCAACTATAATTGGCATTCTCAAAAACATGTTTTTTGAATTAGGGGATGCTGAAGCCCTAGAGCTTCGTTTTCGAGGACGGTTGGACATTACTCCAGAAGAGTATCTTAATGTGGTGACAAAGAAAGCAGCGGATGTGGAGTCTTATACACGTATCAGCGCTATACTCGGTGGCGGAACAAAAGAAGAGATTGAGACGCTCGGTAAATATGGTAGAATTTTGGGCATGATGGCAATATTAAGGGATGACTTGACGGACATGCTCGACTATGAAGAAGCCGTGCACAGGATTAAGAAGGAATCTCTACCTCTTCCTATGCTTTTCACTTTGCAGAACCCTAAAGCTAAGGCGAAAATAGAGGCGATTCTTCAGAAAGAGACAATAAAAATGAAGGACGCTGAAACAATTTTAGAGATAAGTGACAAGATAGGCGGACTTGAACGTTTCCAAAAACTCATGGAAGAACTTCGAGGAGACGCATATTCTCATATATCTGACATAACCTGCAATAAAACCTATCTAGAACTGCTAGTAGATGCTATGATCCTGCCTCTGTAACGAACGACAGGATTTAACGCCAGAAGAATCTAACAACCTTAAAGCGCTTTTTCTTCATCCCATCTTCACCGAATATTTGTTTCGGATATATTCGCATATAAGTCTTGTTGTACACATCTACAAAAAGCCCATTGCGTATGCAGTAATGCCATTTCAATGTGCCTAAAGAAGAGTTTGGCTGCATTGATATCTATGACATAATCCTTGCGATCTTACAAAGGAATTGATCTCCAATTTACTTGGGCGTAAGTAGCACGTGATTTAACGGTGATTGGTGATGGCAATGCCGCGAGTTTTTTAGGAAAAATCAGGAGCCTACGTTAGGAAGGTAAACAACCTCGATTTCAAGAGAGGTTCAGCCCGCACATGTTACAAAAATTATATTCGCATGAGAAAGAATAATCTAATAACGTTCTCTATCTGTAATGGTTAGAAGAGAGGTGGAAAAGTGCCCAAGACACTTTTGGCACGAGATTCTGTTGGTTCATCTAAAACCCTCTTTCTAGTTCTTTTCTTGTTGTTTAACTCTTTGAGCTGGCACTATCTAACATGGAGAGCCATTCTTGTAACGTATTTGGAAAATCCCCTCATCTTGGGCATCTATGATTTGGCGATAATAATATCCGGCATCCTTGGCGCATTTCTTTCAAATAGGATCGAAAGATTAAAGCTTCTTTATATATGGATATTTCTAGGAATTATTACTTCATTGTTTCCAAGCATCCCCTCTGGCAATCTGTTGACAGCTTTGATTTTTTCTTTTTTACTTGGGTTCTCGTTTGGGCTTGGTATGCCCTGCTGCTTGTCTCTTTTCGTAAATCACACTGTTTTCGAAAATCGAGGACGTATGGGTGGCGTAGTATTTTTGGCAACTAATCTTAGTGCCCCTCTTATTATACTGTTGCCAACCACTAATTCTTTAGCAGGTTTTCTAATACCCTCTGTTTGGAGAGCGTTAGGTTTAGTTGTGCTCTTTTTGACAAAGCCATCGACCTTTATTTTTGAAAAAAGAAAGCATGTCTCTTTCGCGTTTGTGTTTAATAATAGATCGTTTCTTCTCTATCTCGTCCCGTGGCTTATGTTCAGTTTAATCGACGGGTTTGAAACTGTCGTTTTTGGAAGTATTTTAGAACCTGATTTCTTTGATTTTCTGCTCATTGTAGGCGCAATCATAGGCACAGTTTCTGCTTTTGTAAGCGGCTTAATGTCAGATTATGTTGGACGAAAACGAGTGGTGGTTTATGGTTTTGTTTCATTAGGCTTGGCATACGCGGTGATAGGTATTGCTCCAGCGAAATTAATCTTGGCTTGGTATTTTTACGCCGTCATTGATGGAATTGCTTGGGGCATATTTACCGTTTCTTTCTTCTTGGTTTTGTGGGGTGACCTATCTTCTGATAGTGCAAGCGAAAAGTATTATGCGATAGGAAGCATACCCTTTTTCATCGCCGACCTCATGGTTTTCCTCTTTGCTCCTCTAGCATCCTTCCCAGAAAATGCGGCGTTTTCAGTCGCTAGCCTCTTCTTGTTTGTGGCGGTTTTACCTTTGATGTATGCCCCCGAGACTGTGCCAGAAAGAAAAATTGAGCTTAGACGACTTAAGAAATATGTTGAGAAGGCGAAGAGGGCGAAAGAGAAGTATACGGAAGAAGGCTCTGAAGGCTAGAACCGCTCAATCTTTGTGGCCATTCTATCCATAATCTTTGTGAACGGGTGCTCCGGCTTTTCTTCCGTGAATATGTATGTTCCTCCC
>CAYGCU010000027.1:0-7611 GCA_964348475.1 uncultured Candidatus Bathyarchaeia archaeon | reverse complement strand
CAATCATCATCAAATCATGTCACGCAGATTCATTCTTCGACAAAGAAAAGGGAATCGAGTTCAGAGAAACTATCGCTCTGCCCAGAAAAAAGAAATTCTGGTAAGCACAAGTTTTTTCCCCCTTTTTCTCCTAAAGAAGACACGAGAGATCGTACAGATATGTCAAAGTTCCACACAATGAAACATCAAACAGAAGTCATTTCATAAAGGAAAAGAAAACGGGTCGACATATGAAAGGGACGAGTCAGAGGAGAAGATTGCTGCAGCATCTCTCCAAGACATGGGTTGTTCAGAGACTGAAACACATAGACCTATCGGCCGTTCCCAGTTGGCTGACTCCCTGCGTCTCCACTGTATCTAGGTATCCCCACTCAGTTGGCGTCGGACGACTTTCCCTCCTAATCTCTGATGGTACTGAGTATGACAAGCTCCTCCTGACAGCTGCTGCAGTGTTACATGATGCTGGGAATGGCCCCTTCCCTCACATATCAGACCAACTCATGGAAGACCTATTAGGGTTTAGACATGAAGGAGCGTTAGGTTTCGCCTTTGAAAGGAGCCCTACAAAAGACACCTCCATCCTAGAGAAGTACGATTTAGACCTGGAAGAGGTCGCCTCTGTTGTTCAAGGTGAACACAAGCTCTCGCCTCTGCTGAACGGTCGCCCTGACCTTGACAACGCAGACAATATTCACCGCTTCATGACGACGATTCCAGGGAGGCTTCTAGGCGAAGCATCATATCACCCCTCAGAGATCGCTACCTCCATGTCTCTCGAAACTGGAGTAAAGGAGATACCTGAAGGCCTCCGAAGGAGGTGGCTCAGAGACTGGGAAAAGGTCTATCGCCACGTATGGGAAGATAGGCTCAACATGATCGCTTGGACAATGCTTGGAAGGGCTATGAGAGTCCTGAGAGAAGAACTGACTCCAAGCTTCCTCACCATGACTAACAGAGAAGCCTTCCACCTGATACAGCTGAAGCTACCTAAATTGGCTGATGGACTGAAAAAGAAGAGATTCAGAATCCTTCTTGACACAAGATATAGCCTTCTCAATGGGGAAGCCCGAAAGCTCTCAGATCCAAAAGGACTTCGAAGAATAGAAGATGAGCTATGCAGGGAGACCGACTTCGAAGACTGGGCCATAGGCTTGACAGTAGACCAGCCGCTTATAAGAGAAAAGACCGACCACTGGAGAGTCTACTTGGTGGCTTACAATGACAGCGAGGAGCCCAAAAAGCTTCTTGAAGAGATACTATCCAGCTCAATACCCTTCACCGATTGACTCATCAGATCGGAGGTCTAATCAGCTTTCTCTTAAGGCGTGGAAGTTTCATCCACTTCTCAAACTCGGAACCAGGCGGCTCCACTTCAAATAGGTGCTTCCTTCGAAATTCCAACAGGTTGTTCTCTCTCTCCAAGAATTCGGCGGCCGTGACCACGACATGATCCATTTTCGATGCAGCATCAAAGATTGGTTGAGAAAGTTCTCTCCATTTTTCCTCTCGAAGGATATGATGCTCCAGAACCGTTGTCGGAACGTTTTTCACCAAGCTTTCTAAATTTTTCAAACCCTGCTGCACATGTTCGTCTTTTACTCTCCACCCGACCAGATAAATTGGGGGTCCACCTATGATTATCAGTTGAGGTCTCTCTGCAAGTATTGTTTCTAAAGTGGGATTGTACATGGGACCCTGAACATCCGAAGCAAACAAAACTTTTTCACCACAGCATTCTATAGTGGCCATGAGTAGCCAGCCAAGCGCCGAGTTTTCAGGGCCGTGGAAAACGGGGTCAGAAAACTTCAGTTTTGTGTCTCCAAATTCAAACGTTCTGCCATCCGCCATCTCCAGCCTCTCTGCGTATCGACCTCCAGTTTTCTTGAACAACCATCCTCTCCGTCTCTGGCTGAAGTTTACTTTGGATCGAAAGTTCTTGACGAGAACGAGTTTTTTCTCATAGATATGCTTTGCAACGTCCGGCGAAGACCAGTTGTGGCACCAGTCCTCGTATGAAGGTGTGTGATGGTCAAAATGATAATGGCTTAAAGTGACCACTTCGGCGTCATCTGCTGCCCTCGAAATCTTTTCGCGACATTTTTGCATCGCTTCGTACTCTTTAGGGTGTGGGGGAAAGCCGTGGCGATTCGGACCCAACGAAGCTCCAGCGTCTAAAAGAACTTTCACGTCTGATGTTTCTACGTAGGTGCACATTGACCGGACGCCGAAACTCTCTGCTGCTAACGGAACAACTTTGATCTTCTTCAGCATCAGCCTTCGCCTATAACTATGCGTTTTTTATGTTAATCAATGTGAACGAGCCTAATTTAGGCTTATTTGTAAATGTTAGATTTGAGGATTTTGCGCGCGCGCTCTTCACCATTCAGGAATTGCCTCCTGAAATCTGAACATCCATAAACGTTTTTATGTGAGATATGCATTAACCTTTGCTGGTGGGCGATGACGACTCTGGCCCCGCTGAAATTATGATTGCGATCTTGAGTGCGAGAGCCCGCCAAACTCCTAACTTTAGTTTAGCTCCTGCAAGAGGGCCGCCACGTCTTTCCCAAGACAAATCTGCCTTGGCACTTGGTTCACATACACAGGAAAGAAGATAGATGCAAGAACTCCAGGGTTGAGAACCAGAGAAGAATACGCGCGCAATTCCACTTTCATGGTTCTTCTAGCCCTTGGATGAGTTCGTGCAGATCTCTTCCAATGTTTTTGCCTGTGTATCCGCCTTCCAATACGCCAAACACTGGTTTTTCCAAAGCTCTAATCTTTTTGCCAATTTCTCTAAAGCATTTGGAACTTAAACCCAGCGAAGCTAGGTCTCCTTCATGAGCATCAAACCCTGCCGAAATTCCAACTAATTCAAAACGTTTCGCCTTTACTTGAGCTAATGCTTTGTCCAGAGTTTTAAGGTATAGATCATCACCAACCCCGTAAAACAATGGAAAGTTCAAACAGTTGGCTTTGGATCTAACACCAGTTCCTGGGTAATGTGGACTTCGATGCAGTGAAACAAACGTGACACTTGAGTCCCTGTAAAAAATTTCTTGAGTTCCGTTTCCATGATGTCCATCGATATCCAGAATCAGAGTTGGCAAATCCAAGCTCCTAACAGCTATAGCTATGTTATTGAAATAGCAGAAACCTAACGTTGGCGCTCCGAGAGCCCTACCATTTCTGCCAGCATGATGGCCTGGAGGCCTCATGAGTGAAAAACCTTTTTCTTTTCCAGCAAGTATTGCTCCTCCAACGGAAAGTTTTGCGAATTCGTAAATGTTCTTGTAAGCTGGGGTATCTGGATCGTAGAAATTTTCTGCTTTAATTTTTTCCACGTATCCTTTGGAATGCACCTTTAAGACTTCATCTTCGGAGGCGGGGTTAGGTTTAGTAAATTTGTATCCCTTGCTTTGAAGGATTTCCCAAGCCTCTCTGACTCTCTCCGGACTTTCTATATGCCGTTCGGAATATTCTAAGCATTTCTCCGAGAAGACTATTTTCAAGATAGGCCCCACGTTGCTGTGTTTTGTCTCTTTTTGTTTAATTGATTATCCAGGTAATAAGTTCTTAAATTTGAAGCCAAGAATCGCGCGCATTAGAATTCCAACAATCAATTGAAGAATAGCTAGCTACTGGGCCCAAAGAAAAGGCTAAGGTTCCATACTCACAAACCTGAGAATAATTTTGTAATTAATGAACTCGGCAACAGTCATACCCCTGCGTTTGGCTTCCTTCTCAAAGACTCCATAGGCATCTGGCCTAAGCCATACCCGAAATTCTGAGTTGATATCCTTTCGCTTGATCTCTTCAACTTTGCAGATAGGCTTCTGTTTATTCATTTTTGCACTCGCGCAGTCTTTTGATTTGGAAGTTGAGCTTTTAAATGTATGTGACTGCGGCAATACAGCGACAGCAACTTTTGAATACCCCGCCCACGCATCACATGCGTAGTGAGAGAGGTGTGCAAATGAAGTTTGGCGGTAGAACAGTAGCAGCGATAATAGAGTTTCCAAACAAGAAAATCTTGTTGGTCAAGAGGGCAACCGTGGTTTTCAAAGGATATTGGGCTTTGCCGGGTGGAAGAGTTGATGCTGGGGAAACTGTTGAACAAGCTGTCGTGCGGGAAGTGGAGGAAGAAACAGGGCTACATGTTAAGATAGTGAGAAAGATAGGTGAATATCATGAGAGTGGGGTTCAAGATGGAATAGAGTATGACTACTACCCTGCATGTTTTCTTGTAAGACCTATTGGAGGAAAGATTAAGAGTCATGAAAGAGAGATTGAAGAAATCAGACTGGTCGACCTAAAGGACATTCCAGAGAGACTCGCCTTTGAGCACGCTAGCATGATTCAGGACTACATGCGAACTCGCAAAGAATGATGAATAACACGCGCACGCATGCGAAGGAGGTTTCCTAGAACCTAGCGCGTGCATAAACCGCAGTTTTGGCCATCACTTTCACCAATAAACGTTAGTTTTGTTCAGTTTGATAGACAAAAAGCATAAATTACTCGTCCGCAAGAAAACTAGAAGGAACAAGTATGAGCAGTTACTCCAGCGTTTTTAAGGATGAAAGCAGACTGGACATTAACTACGTGCCGTCCCGTTTACCTCACCGAGAGCTTCACCTTAACCTTCTTAACAGGTTTTTCCGATTTGCAATTGAAACTCCCGGAAAAATGACGCAACGCGCGCTGATTGTCGGAAAGATTGGAACCGGAAAAACGGTTCTCTCCCAGCACTTTGGGATCAGCATAGCAAGAGAAGCTCAGGAGAGGGGAATAAACCTAAATTACGTTCACGTCAACTGTCGCGAGTGCGGTGGAAGCTTCTTCACGATCCTTCATCGAACAATCCTAAAGTTCTATCCCCATTTTCCAAGGCGAGGCTATTCTGAAGCAGAACTCACACAGATGCTCATGCAGATTCTTGACGAGCGTAACGCATATCTTATACTGACGATGGACGAGTTGGAGGCACTCATCCGAAGAGAGGGATCCGACCCCCTTTACAGTCTTACCCGCATCCAAGAGGGACGCCTCAAGGCTCCTCAGAGGCTCTCGCTAATATGTGTCCTCCGCGAACCCAAATATTTAGAACGTTTAGATGCCAGCACGAGAAGCACCCTTCAACGCAACATCATCCATCTAGAAGAATACTCAACGCCCCAGCTTCGAGACATTCTAAACGATCGAGTGGCTCTCGCCTTCAGATACGGAGCTGTTTCCACACACATCCTAGACCTCATCTCTGAGTTGGCAGCTTCAGAAGGGGGAGACGCACGCTACTCCATCGAACTTTTGTGGCGAGCCGGCAAGTATGCCGACACTACTGGATCGCCTGAAGTTTTGCCTGAGTATGTACGAAAGGCGGCTGTCAGCGTTTACCCAGTTGTGAGGAAGGACACAGTTTCATCTCTCAGCCTTCACGAGAAACTGTTTCTTTTGGGCGTTGCGAGACGTTTCAAGCAAACCGAAGCAGCTTACATGTCCATGGGTGAGGCTGAGGAGGCCTACGCAGTTGTTTGCGAAGAGTTGGGCGAAAGAGGACGGGGACATACTCAGCTCTGGAAGTATGTAAAAGAACTCTCTGCTCTGGGCATAATCCGGGCAGAGCCTTCGAGTGTGGGACGGCGGGGGATGACCACCATCATAAGTCTGCCGAGGGTTCCCGCCTCTGACCTAGAGCAAGAGTTGAGCAGAGTTCTCTACGAGAGGAGGATGTAGAATTCCATGTCGATCGAAGAAGTCTTGTCTTCAAAGGGACGGGTGAAGATCCTGAGAATTCTCACGGAGATCGGAGAACTCAACATCTCAGAAATCGCTCGAAGAGCCAGACTCAACTATGCCACTACAAACCAGCACCTGCAGGCTCTCGAAAACTTCGGACTTATCAAACACAAAAAGTTTGGAAGAATCCGCATCTTCCGCTTTAACGAAGCAAACCCTCGAGCGAAAATGATTAAGACGCTTATGGACGCTTGGGCAATAGATAAATCTGAATCAACAGATGAGTAGCAGATGCGCGCGCGCATGCTTGGATGGGGTGATATTTCGTGTCGATGGTGGATGTGACGGAGAAGCCTGAGGTGTTCCGCGAGGCGACGGCGAAGGGACTGATTAGATTGAGAGCGGAAACTATAAAGCTAATTAGAGAGGGAAAAATTGAGAAGGGCGACCCTTTCTACGCAGCTAAGATCGCGGGAGTTTTGGCGGCTAAAAGAACGAGCGCCTTGATCCCCCTGTGTCACCCTCTTCCGTTGACAGACGTGGAGATCAGCGTGGAGACCGTTGGCTTCTCTTGGGTAGAGGTTTCTGCAACCGTTAAAACAAGGGCGCAGACTGGAGTGGAGATGGAGGCTCTTGTGGCGACTACGACCGCGTTGCTGACAATTTGGGACATGACAAAACAGTACGAGAAGGATGAGAAGGGACAGTATCCGTACACGTTGATCCAGAACGTTCATGTTGCCCGCAAGGTGAAGGGAAAGGCTGGATGAGCGAGACCTCACGTAGGCACAAGGCTGAGGCTCCTACGAGCGTAGGCTTTGCGGTAGTTATTTGCAGCTCTTCTCGCTATCTGGATCTCAAAGCGAGAAAGCCGGTTAATGATCCTTCAGGTGATTTAATCGTAGAAACCCTACAGAAAGCTGGTCACACCGTGGTTTTTAGAGAAATAGTACCTGACGACACAGTTTTTATTGGAAAATATGTTAGCAGAGCTCTTGGGTCAGAGAAGGTGGATGCAATTGTTTTGTGCGGTGGGACCGGGATAAGTCCGAGAGACGTGACCATTGAGGCAGTGAGACCGATGTTGATTAAGACTTTACCTGGTTTTGGAGAGCTGTTTAGAAAGCTCAGTTTTGACGAGGTTGGTTCTGCGGCTGTTTTGACTCGTGCCCTGGCGGGTGTTGCAGATCAGGGGAAGGCTGTTTTTTGTATTCCGGGCTCGCCGCAGGCTGTAAGGCTTGTTTTAGAAAAGCTTATTTTGCCCGAAGTGGGGCACATACTGAAACATGCCCGCGAGAAATAGGCTGGACCTAGAATGCTTCGTGACGATCATGGGCGACCAGTTCTAAACCTGCGAGTCTCAGTTACTCAGCGCTGTAACTTAAGATGTCCATACTGTCACAGGGAAGGCGAAGTAGCAAGTCCTTTAACTGAAATGATTAAAGATGAAATTGTTCGAATTGTTGGGGTTGCTGTTGGGCTCGGCATCTCTCGAGTGAAGCTCACTGGGGGTGAGCCCTTGCTTCGCTCGGACATTTTAGACATTGTAAAAGGTATTTCGAGTCTTCGGGGTTTGCGAGACTTGTCCATGACCACCAACGGAACGAGTCTAGCTTCTCGGGCAAAGGGGCTTCATGAAGGCGGTTTAAACCGAGTGAACATTAGTATTCCATCTTTGAACGCTGAGACATACCGGGCGCTGATGGGTGGAAACTTAAGGGATGTGCTTAGGGGAATTAAAGCAGCTGTAGACGCAGAACTTTTTCCCGTGAAGTTGAACATGCTGGTTTTGAGGAATGTAAATGACCATGAGATTTCTAAAATGATTAGTTTTGCGGAACGAACCGGCACGATTTTGCAGTTGATCGAGTT
>CAYGCU010000026.1:0-7829 GCA_964348475.1 uncultured Candidatus Bathyarchaeia archaeon | reverse complement strand
TTTTTTAATGATTTCTTCGGCTGTGGTTGGTTCAACCTTTAGGGTGTAGAGGGTTTTGGGCGTTCGAAGTTTCAGTTTCACTTTTTTCTTCAGCCGTTTTATAGCGCAATATTCTGCACGCTCAGAGATTTGAACGAATTGGTCTAAGTCGAAGATTTCTTTAGGCATGGGTATGGCCTCGATAGGCTATGAGTTTGTGGAGGGTTATGTTTTTATTTGTTGCGGTGTGGATTGTTGTTTTCTTTCTCAATAGCCTTCAACTCTTGTCTCCATTTCTTAGCCATAACTCAAGAACGTTTACACTAATATCATGTGATCTGAAAGATTGTTTCCTAGAAGCAGTCTGTAATGTTCACGTTCACCGCGTTTCTGAACACGTTCAACCTTGCCCTGCGCAATCACAGTCTCACCGTTTCTAGCTTGCTCACAAAATCTTCCACGAAAGGACACGATCTCTTCAATTGCCTCAACTCGAGCTCCATCAATAACTTTCACGTCCTCAATTCTGTAGGAACAAGGAGTGAAAATCATCTCGGAGTTGTCCGTCACCCTAGCTTCAATTCTAGCGTAGCCAACACTCTTGTATCGAATACTGCCATATCGCTCCCCAACTTCGTTCCAGTCCTTCACAAACCGAACGAAATAATCTCGCTCTATAAACTTGCCCTGCAACACCTTCCGCGATTCGGTTCGAACAAAGTCTTCGAAAGACGTGACGGTGTCCTTCGAACGAAAATCGAACAGCTTCTTCAACTCGTCAGAGCGATAGGATCTAAACTGGCTTTTCTTATCTTCTAGCAGAGATTTTAAGGCCCCGTAAACCCTGTAGCAACTCTTTGATCCGTAGACAACAGGGTCAATGTCAGAAGCTGGAGTGTGGAGCTTGACTAGAATAGAACCTGAAACGCCAAGCTGGCTCCAAGGGACTTTCGCGGTTTCCCTCAGAAGCTGCATAAACTGCAACGCTTGATCTTCCAACTCCGCCAACTGGACGCTATGGCGCAGTTCATGCAAACGGTCAACTGGGCGATAATGACGCCTGACAGCTTCAGCAGGAACCTCACAAAGGTGTTCATCAAAAACTGAATCGTAAACCAAGTATTCTGGAAAAGATTTTTTCAGTAGGGCATAACGCTCAGAAAGAGCGTAGATCTTTCGGTATGTCACCTCACCTCGTTTCCGATCAGCTTCCAAGTCGGGCACAAAACGCGGGAAAGCAATAATTCTGTCAGGAGGATGAACCAAGCCCTTTACATCGAAAAAGATTTGATCAGTGGTCTCAATGACATCGCCTTCACGGGCTTCAATCTTCATTTCTGTGCCTTCAGCTGTCCGAGTTATAGGTTGCAGTTAAGCTTGTGCGCGAACTTTCTATAGTTTTCTGTGAAACAAACCTGCCTTGTAAAGAGCGTAGATCAATCCAACTCCGAACATTGTTGCAATCGCAGTCAATGCGATTCTTTCAACCACGGAGATGGGCAAAACATACATGAAAAGTGACGGAAAGTCCGGCAAGTTAAGTGCCGATAAGGAACTCTCAATGAAATCACGTGGAATGAATATGCCGACACTCCCGATGAAGATCAAATTTCCCAGCATGTGGTCCGCCATTAGTCCGCAGTAGCTCGCCAAGCCGACCGTTGCTACAAACTTGCCTTTGCCTCCTCCAAACAGCCCATACAGTATTACAATGCCGCTGAGAAAGTAAAGAGGAAGAGAGACAGCTGAAACACTCCACGTCTCATCGAAGAACGGTCTTGATATTATGAATGAAAGAACCGCTATTGAAATTCCGCCGAGTATGAAATATGGTCTCAAAAGCCATTTTCTTTCCTTTCCCTCTCTTCCGTCTTTGAACGATTTACTAATCCACTCTCCAGTGGCTAATATTGCTACAAACCCCGCTAAATGGGGTATAGGATAGAACAGAGCTTGCTGACCTACCCAAGTCATGTACCATCCGATAATGAGTACAGCAAGAATTATGGCGGCCACCACCCAGCCCCTAACACTGTGACTGCGTGAACTGTAGTTCTTCTGGGTTAACAAACCTACTACCATAGCTGAAATTGCCGTGCAAAAAGAGGTAAGAATGCTAAACCAGCTATTTGCGGCAATAAATCCACCGAACAATGCTGCTAGAAAACCAAGATACGGACCGATGACTAAACCATAGATCGGTGCCATAGCAGCATCAAACTTAATCTCGCCCTGACCCCCTATAATCGGGATTCCAGGAACAAACTTGCACACAATAAACGACAAAGCCGCAAAAACTGCGACAAACGCTACATCTCGCGTAGACAGCCTGTATTCACTCATAGTTCATTCCTCCTAGTGTAATGGGTTACGTAGATGTGTAAAAAATTACACTCGATATATATGCTTTGCCCCTGACGATCTTTTTTTCCAGATTCCGCTATCCGTCGATAGAAATCTGCTTTGCCGCAGAAAACTAAAGATAGCCCTCATTTGACTCAGACATATCCTTAAGATTCATTTATGCCACTATACCTTTTTCTTTTGAGATAGCATACCAATAGTCTTGAGGAGAACAACATCTTGACCAAAGACCACACTTGTGGCACTTATGAAAATCGTCAAACGAGCGAATATGTTTCCGGATGCATGCAACTCGCTATCCTTCTGGAGGTGAGTGCCTATCCGAAACCTGGAAACGTTCATCGAACAACCGATTTCCAAGAAACCAGATACGAGCATTTTCTTGCTTCTGCTGTTGTCGTAGCACCTCACTTCAAATTTGCGGCTGAAAAGGGAATTAGAGTCTCAGCCGGAAAGATCAGCCCCTACGATGTTGAAATTGGGAACATAATTAAGAACGCAGTTATGAGCGTGCGTGAGTGGCAAGGCGGAGGAAACACCCTTTTAGGGTCCGTAATTCTGCTTTCACCAATTGCAGTGGCTGCTGGGATGACACTTGCCAAGAGTGCGTTTTCTCTTGCTGAACTGAGGGAAAAAATGAAGTTGGTTGTTGAGTCCAGCACTCCAGCGGATGCGGTGGCTGTTTACGACGCCATAGAAACCGCAAAGCCAGGTGGGCTGGGCGGGGCACCGAAACTGGATGTAACCGACCCCGCTTCGAGGGGGAAAATTCTGAAAGACGAGGTAACGCTTTTCGATGTGTTCAAAATTGCTTCGGGATACGATTCCATAGCCGGTGAGTGGGTAAACAACTATCCCGTTACCTTTGACCTAGGCTATCCCTACTTCGTCCAACAGTTTGAGGGGACTAGGGATGTTAACACGGCGACGGTGCACACATTTCTTAAGATCCTGTCAGAGGTCCCAGACACCCTAATCGCCAGAAAAGTGGGTCTAGCCAAAGCAAAGGAAGTCTCAATGCAGGCCAAGCATGTTTTAGAGGCGGGTGGGTTGACAACTCAATCAGGTAGAGACAGTATATGGAGACTTGACGAAAAACTCAGGGACCCAACTCACCAGTTGAACCCTGGAACAACAGCCGACATCACTGCGGCGGTCTTAACAATCAGCATTTTGAACGGATATAGACCTTGATTACGTACATTTATTGTTAAACAATTTTTTGAGCATTACTCAAAGAGGAGACTGTAGGGAGGCTGCCTGATATGCGCGCGCTTAGTCTTGCTTTTTATTTCTTGTGTGTCCGCCACGTTTTCATCCACGTTTCCTCAACCTCGATTTGCTCCAGCCTCTCCAGAATCTTTTCGACCTTGGCCCTAATCTCTTCGGTCTTCTTTTCAGCTTTGGTTATGTGCGCACGTTCTTTTTGTTTACCCTTCTGGTTTAACATTGCGGGTTAACGTTGACTCACAAGATTAATAAGAGTTATGAATCGTAAATCCAAATTCAAAATGCTCGCACACAACTGAGGAGATTGAAATGCTTCAACAAGCGATTAGCACGACTTTGCTAAAAGAATGTGGCAACTGGATAGATGAAAAAGTCAAGGCGCACACCTACGCTAGTCGCAGTCATGTCGTAGAAGTTTTGATCCTCAAAGGGACGCAAAAGGAATGAATGAAAGAAAAGTCTTAAAATGGTTGGGAGAAGCGCGAACACAGCCTCCCGACTGGGAGATGTACGCTAAAGTCCAAGCGTATATTGTAGACAAAGCCAAAGCTCTCGGAATGAAATTACAGTCAACATCTGTCAACATAGAGGGATTGATTCCCAAAGCTGAAGAAGAAGTCTATGAAGTCATGTTGGAGCAACTGGAATGGTTATGGGATTGCGTGTGGGAGAAGATTAGAGAAGAACGAAGACTAAATCCAAAAAGAGAACGTGCGCGCGCTTGACCCAAATGAGATCTAAGCATGATTGCCAAGTAACTGAAAGCCAATTGAAGTGCTGTGAATATGCGCGTGCAACTTGGAAAATGTCTGAAATCTACCGATCGATAAGTCGACAAAACCTATAAGACTGACGTTTCTTCCGAAATTCTATAAGTTCATCAGGTCGTCTATTCGGGCGACCAACCAAACGTCGAGAAAGACAAAGCTTTATCGTCCAAACGGAAAAAAGGGATTTGTGACAGACATTTTCACTTCATAACAGTTTAATACACCTTTGATTAAATGTCGTATTGGAGGACAAACCACCATGGCTGAAATGGGTATCAGAGCACGAATGTTGGTAAAGGATATCATGACGAGTCCCGTCATTACAATCGGTGAAGACGCGTCCGTAAACAAGGCGGCGCAACTCATGGACAAGAACAACGTGGGCTGCATTGTTGTGACCACCGAGAAAGGAAAGCCTCTGGGCATCATCACCGAGAGAGACCTTGTCACACGAGTCTTGGCCAAAAACGCTAAACCAAGCAAGCTAGCCGTCAAAGAGGTAATGACCTCCCCCCTTATCACCGTAGATCCCGATGAAACCCTGAGTGAAGCCGCTAGAAGAATGAGTCGGCTAAGCATTCGGAGGTTAGGAGTCATATACAAAGGGAATCTTGTCGGAATTGTCTCCAGTAAAGACATCCTTGCCATCACACCTGAACTCATAGAGCTCATGCAGGAGAAAGCCCGCATCGAAGGAGGAACCGCGGTAGAAGAAGCGCCATGGCATCCGCCATTAGCAGGATATTGCGATCAGTGTGGACAGTGGTCCGACGACCTTCAAGAAATTGAGGGCGATTTTATCTGTGAGGATTGTCGAACAGAACTGAAGCCTAGGTACTGAGGTCCGTTGCTTGCCTGTGCAAGAAGTAACGAATCGAAACTACCTTTCCCTATACGCTAACGAGCTTGCCACTAAGGCTCGAGCCACCCTCCGCAACCGAGGACTACGTGTCTTTTCAGTTGTAGACGAGCGCAAACACTTCATAAGTCTAGTCTCCCTTGACGGCGTGATGACCGTCAACTCCTCGATTTCTCCTATCCAAGTAGGAGAGGTCCCGTTCACTCCGAGATTCGTCGAAACCATCGACATCGATGCTTTTCACGCTGTGCGGACAGCACCTCATGGTGGAAGACGAGAAACTTTTCGACGCAGGTTAAGAGAAAAGAGCCTCCCCGCCTTGAAGGCTCACTCTGCTAGGAAGCGCGAAGGCGAGATCATGACCATCGCAAAGAGTCCGGTGGTTACAATGGCGCCCACCACTCCGGTATACGACGCCATACGAGTCATGGTGAAGGCAGGATTTCGACGCATACCAGTTGTGGATCCTGGAACCAAAAGACTTCGCGGCATAATCACCGCCACCGACGTTGTCAACTATCTTGGTGGAGGAAAAAAATTTCAGATAATTCAACGGAAGTATGGCGGCAACTTCTACAGAGCCATAAACGAGCAAGTCAAATCCGTAATGACTCGAGAAGTGGCTTCAACATTGACCACTAGCAACATCGGTGACGCGATAGAGCGTATGAAAACGCATAGAGTTGGTGGCTTACCCGTAGTAGACGAGGAGAATCGGGTGTGGGCCATCGTGACCGAGCGAGACATCGCTTTCATTTTCACCGGAAAAATAAGCGGAGTCAAGGTTGCGGAAGTGATGTCTAAAAAAGTTGTGACAGCGAAACCGGAAACATCTATTTTTGAAGCTGAAAAGACTATGATTCAACACGGTTTCAGGCGTCTACCCATTGTTGAAAACGGTAAGATTACTGGCATAATCACAGTTATGGACATACTGCGCTTTTTTGGTTCTGGCCGTGTTTTCCAACACCTACAATCCGGAACCATCGTTCAAGTCTTGCAGACTTCAATTTTTGAAATCGCTGTGAAGGACGTTGTGACGGTTGATCAGGAGGCTGATGTGGGGCAGGCGGCTAGACTCATGCAGGAGAAAAAGGTTGGAGCTCTGCCTGTGGTGCAAAATGAAAGGTTGGTCGGCATAATAACTGAACGAGATTTCTTCAAGCTGATTGACTAATGCATATCTGTTGTCTACAATCTGGCTTTTGCCCTTTTTCTTTTTATGCTCTCACCATAGGGAGAGAGGTTGCTGAAATTCGGCAAAACACATATTACAAGTTTTGCAACGTGAGATATTCTAAGTGGAGCCGGGAGTAGCATTTGACAGTTGACCTTGTCCTTCACAACGCCAAGATCTACACACCCAGAGGAGTTGTCGAAGCCGGTTTAGCCGTAGATGATGGAAAAATAATCAAAATAGCTAAGAAGACAAAACTACCACACGCTTCGGAAAGACTGGACATAAAGGGAAAAATAATGCTTCCCGGTCTAATAGATCCTCATGTTCATCTCCGAGACCAGCAACTAGCCTACAAAGAGGATTTCTTCAGCGGAACATCAGCAGCAGCTGCCGGCGGGGTAACGTTGACCATCGACATGCCCAACAACAAACCAGTGACAATGAGCGCTACATCTCTAAAGGAACGCATGAAACTGGCTGAAAACCGAGCAGTCACTAACATTGCCTTCCACTCAGCCTTTCCAGAAATCGCGGAAGAAAATCGACGAATAGTTGAGCAAGGAGCCGTAGCGTTCAAACTCTATTTGTCACAGAAGGTTGGGGGGCTAAACATTGATGACGATGACGCCTTGTTAAGTGCGTTCAGCATGGCTGAAAAGATGAAAGTTCCAGTTAGTGTGCATCCTGAAGACAGAGAAACACTTGAAACCGTTAAGAAGAAGATGCAGCAATCGGGACACAAAAACGTAGAGGCCTACGTCAAAGTGCATTCGCCAGAAGCCGAATTGAAGGCAATACAGCGTATCGTCCAGCTTGCAAAGAAGACTAACGTTCAAATCCACTTTTGCCACCTTAGTTCAGGCAAGGGGCTAGAAGCCATCTTAACAGCGAAAAAAATGGGTCTTCACGTCACCTGCGAAGCCACACCACATCATCTCCTCCTGTCCTCTAAACATCTGGAACGCTGCAATACTATTGCGCTTACAGATCCCCCACTGAGGACGGAAAAAGACGTTGAAACGCTTTGGAACGCTCTTAGACAAGGGTCAATTGACGCCGTGGCCTCGGATCACGCTCCCCACACGATTGAAGAGAAGGAAACTACGTCTGTTTGGGAAGTAAAGCCTGGGATACCTGGACTTGAAACTACGCTCCCACTGTTGCTTACGCAGGTAAATAAGGGCAGACTAACCCTGGCAAATCTGATTAAGGTAACTTCAAAAAGGCCGGCTGAGATATTTCACTTAAGAGACAGGGGGAGTCTAGCTGAAGGATTCCACGCTGACCTCGTAGTGGTGGACATGAAGCGAAAACACAGAATTGATTCTTCGGAGTTCTACTCAAAGGCTAAGTACTCGCCATTTGATGGGTGGAAAGTAAGAGGTACGCCGACAAAAACCTTTGTGAACGGAAGACTGGTTATGGACGAGGGTGAAATCGTCGCAAA
>CAYGCU010000025.1:0-7935 GCA_964348475.1 uncultured Candidatus Bathyarchaeia archaeon | reverse complement strand
AAATTTGAGCAAGCTATGCAACAAATGGCACAAATGACCGAAGAAGATAGGATGAGGATGATTGAATCCAAAAAGAAGCTTTGCCTCTGCGGAGGATGCCCCACATACAATGACTGTGCCCGAGAAAACAAGGAATTACTGTATTGCGCTCTAGGCAAAAGCCCAACGTGTATTACTGAAGAAAACGGTTGCATCTGTCCAAGCTGTCCACTTACCGAGCAGATGGGACTTGAGCATGAGTACTTCTGTACAAGAGGATCTGAAAGAGAACAAAGAGGAATGTAACCCGGTCGTCTGAATCCTCCTTTCTAAATGTTTTAATGGAGACAGCTTTATGAAGTTTGAGACAAACGTGAAGGATATTAAATCGCGCGCGCGAAGGCTCGGGTTGCTGGGATATACTATCATCCCTTCTCTTATCTGCAGTGTGGCATCTTAAAACTTCACCATCTTACACGTCTCCTCGCTAGAATTTAGAAATAATGTTGCTGTTGTATAACAGACACACACATTTAAAAACTCACACTTTCTTACTAGCGCGTGTGTTTGATATGAAAGAATACGATCTGATATCAATAGGCACTGGTTCAGCGATGAATATTGTGGATGTTATGATTCAAAAAAATCCAAAAATGAAGGTCGCTGTCATAGATAAGGACGAGCCTGGTGGAATTTGTTTGACCCGAGGTTGCATACCGTCAAAGATGTTGCTATATCCTGCGGAGTTGGTGAGAACAATTGAAAAGGCGGAGGAATTGGGCATAGAGATTGATATCAAGAAGATAGATTTTGAAATTGTCATTGAAAGGATGAGGGCCCTCATCAATAAGGACATAGACATGATACGACAGGGACTGTCTTACTCTGAAAACATAGATTACTATCCGACTGTGGCCGAATTTGTCGGTCCATACACGCTGAAGGTTGGTGAGGAAACCATAACGTCAAAGATGATATTCCTGTGCACAGGATCAAAGCCCATAATACCTCCGATAAAAGGGCTGAAAAAAGTAGGTTATAAAACAAGCGATACAATCCTCAAGATGAAACGATTACCTGAAAGCATTGCCATAGTAGGCGGAGGATACATAGCTGCGGAATACGGTCATTTCTTTTCGGCCATGGGATCGAAAGTCACCATAATCGGCAGGAATCCTCGGTTCCTCAAACAAGAAGAACCAGAGGTGTCAGCGCTGGCTAAGAGAGAGCTGGAAAAGTACATGACAATTCTTACTAATCATGAGATTCGTGAGGTAGAAAGGACGGCGATGGGTAAGAAAAAGCTCGTAGCTTTTAACGGGGAGAAGGGAGAAAGGAAGGTGATAGCTACAGACGAGATACTAATAGCCACGGGAAGAGGCTCGAATAAAGACATACTTCACCCTGAAAGAGGAGGATTGAAAACAGATGAAAGAGGATGGATCATCGTCAATGAATATCTAGAGACTTCGCAGCCAAATGTTTGGGCTTTCGGTGACGCGAATGGCAAACACCCGTTCAAGCACGTTGCAAACTACGAGTCTTTGGTAGTGTACTACAATGCCGTATTGAAAAAAGGGGTAAAGGTTAATTACCATGCCGTACCGCACGCTGTTTTCACCCATCCCGAGATTGCAAGCGTCGGCCTTGGAGAGAAACCAGCAATAGAGAAATACGGAAAAGACAAGGTGCTGATTGGGTTCTACAGATATGAGGACACTGCTAAGGGAAAAGCCATGGGGGTAAAGGACTACTTTGTCAAAGTAGTCGTCGAGGAGGAAACCATGAAGATCTTGGGGGCCCATATCATTGGACCGTATGCCTCCGTTCTTATACAGGAGATAATAAACCTAATGTACACCCGTGAACAAAGCACAGAGCCAATAATTAACGGAATGCATATCCACCCTGCACTAAGCGAGGTAATACAAAGGGCGTTCGGTTCTCTTATGCCCCCTGAGCGGTACCATCACCTTATTGAGCACAACCACTAGATGATGCAAAATGCCTATAGAGTTGTGTGTTGGAAACGGCAATCTTGTGGTTAACTTTGACAGTGACCTGGGCATCAGGTACATGTATTTCCCGTTTGTTGGAATTGGAAATCATGTTAGTAGTCATTTCTGTAGATTCGAGGTTTGAGCGGACAGAAGATTTTCTTGGATAGACGACTCTTGGAGCAAAAGATTGAGTTAAAAAGAAGATTCTTTGGTTACCGATGTTTTAGTTAAGTAACCTGACCTCTCACTAGAACTGCGAGTCGAAGATGGGTTAACCACTTTCACAATATCTTCCTTAGGAAAGTCACAGTGAAGAACACAGCTGAAAAAGAAAGAGAAGTTCGGTTGTTCTTTTCATATGACCTTCATCTATCTGACACTGACAAAGGCATCACCGCTTGCTATGATCCCAACATTAACGCCGTAATTCACTTTAGATAGTGGCAAAGATAACCATGGGTAGTTGAGGTGAACGTGTATGAACAGTGTTTTAGAGGTAAATGCGGACGGCTGGGAAAAGGAAATTTTGAAGTCTAGCACTTTGGTTCTGGTTGATTTCTGGCATGAACAGTGTCCTTGGTGCATAAGACTGAATCCAATCTTCAGTGAGGTTGCCGAAGAATACAAGAACAAAGTGAAATTCGCCAAGCTAAACGTATTAGCGACCCACGAGAATATGCAGATCGCTGTTAAGTATGGGATTATGGGCACCCCCACTCTGGTTTTCTTTTGTGATGGAAAACCCATTGAGACAGTTGCAGGCTTCCAACCGAAGGAACGTCTCAAGCAACTAGTAGACGATGTGATCGATAAGCATAGAGAGTGTATAGAAAAAAGTACAACATTGAAAATTGATTGACAAGCATTCTAGGAAGAAAGTAGACGGAATAGGAACGCTTCTCAAACGTCGTGCCATGGTCTTCTCTCGATCTCTCTTGCGCCCGCGCGTCCCGGAGGTATTTGAGGAACTCATGCACTGGAAGCTTGCGTTCTTTAAATGCGGGAGGAAACCCAGCCGGACCAAACCTTGGACGATCCGCCATTCACTGTCACAACCATTCATGGTATGAAGAATGGCTAGTCAAAAAGTTCTACCGCGACCTTCGACGATACAAATGCGAGGTGTAACGCGCATACGCCAAGGCGGTGACAGCGGAGACCCATGCTGCAAGGTTTTGGCAAAGGAGGTACCTCCCCACGAGGTCGACTTTAGTTATTGGCCCGGTTGTTGAAGCCCCGAAGTTCTCGAGGGCGCTTCTGAAGCCAGGTGCTGTGTCGAGCAACGCATTGTTGATAGCTGAGGCTAACCAACCTATCGGAGATAGAACCTGCGCTATTCCCTGAGCCACCTCAATCGTCTTCAACACGAAACCGAGGAAGGAAGGGCTCAAATGATAGAGCCTAACCACCGCATCGTAAGTCAACCTAGGGTACCCAATAACGTACAGTGCAAGAAAGGACACTAGAAAGATCGTGACGATGCTTACGGTACTCTTGACGGCGGCTCTGGCAAAGAAAAGTCGCTTTAGCACGTATGAGACGCCGCGAACTCGAAGAACCGCGGCACTCAACCGCCGATAGAAGGACTTGAGAGCCCGACTGAGTTTTCGAAGTTTTCCTCCAGCCCTCTTGAAAGATCTTTTCTTTCGAATTGTTGGCGCTTTTTTGACGGACTTGATTCTGCGTGGTGCCACAGCCATGTACTTCGTGAGGTATGTCCAACTTGAAACGAGGACAACGATCACGCCGAAGGGCGTGAGGTGAAAGAGTGGGCTGATAGTTATGGTGAAAAGCGATTGGGTTAGAGGAAACTCAAAGGTTGTTGTAAGCGGAGCGTTATCTCTTAACCCGAAAGACATGAAGGAAATGGTCAAAACATACTCGATAAGGAGAGCCAGCGCTGAGAACAACAGTATGGCGATGAACCCCTTCGGGGCGGTCCACCTAAAGATTAAACGTTTCCAACGTTTCTCCGTGGACATGATGACTCACCGATTCGGTTCACGTTTGCGTTTAACCGTTTCAACACTGCCTTACTAAGGCAACATTGGAATATCAATCTTCTTATAGACATTTCCTCACGAATTTCCGTCTTGCCCATTTACGGCATCATAGTCATGACCAGCCCCGAAACGATGGGTACAGCTAAGTTGTCGCTGACGGGCGTGGGTAGACATTCCATCAACATCCCTACAGCAGCGCCTACCAACGCTTTGATCGGGCTTACGAAGAGTAGAGAGCCCAAGAAGGCAAACAAAAAGCCAAAAATTGAGCCTTCCACTCGTTTTCTTTTGTTAAAAGGAAGCACGGTTCTTCCAAAGTTCTTTCCGAAGAGAGTGGCGGACCCATCGCCCAACGCAAGTATCATGATGGACGCGTAGTTGATGGGAATAGGAAATAGAATTAGCGAAACCGTTATTGCTAGGGCGAAAAGGATGGGTGCAGTGACGAACTCGTGAAGCTCCGGTTTGAGCGCTGCTCTGCGGGTCACTGTGGAAAACAAGGGAGCATGGTTTCCTTTTATCCTAGCGAACTCAGACGCGGTATAGAGTAGAATCAAAAGGAGTATCAGCAAGGAAACCAAGTAGCGGTCCTTTAGATGAGTGCAAATAAACGGAATCAAAGCCCCGCTCATGTGAATTGACTCGCGGATAAGGTCGCTCTTTGAAAGGGCTTGGTGGGGAAACGGCAAAGTTTCTCCCGTTAAGTGTGGTAGGCTCTCGGAGAGTTCGTCTGTAAACACAAGGTCCGATTTGATGCTTACAAGAAAGTCAGGGTTGTAACCGATCCTCAGAGCGCAGAGCGGGAACATGGGCAAGTTATTTCGATCATCAGCAACCACAACGCAGTCTTGAGGTGGCAACCCCTCGCTCTCGAGAATCTTCTTTAAAACAAGCGCTTTCCCGTTTGACTTTATTACATCGCCGCCGATCTCACCTGTCAAACGTTTGTCGGCTACATCTAGCTGCAAACCGAACGCGTAGTCTGCGTTAAGCCTAGCCGCTAAGTGTTCAACAACCGGCGTTGGTAGACCTGAACTTATAAGGGCTGTTCGATATCCAGCTCCCTTCAGTTTTTCAAAAAACTCTTCGACACCTGGGATTAGGGGAATTCCTTTGTAAAGTTGGAAGAGGTCGTCAACCGTTAGACCTTGGAAGAGCATGAAGATTCTCTTGAGCGCAGATTCTAGCGACAGCGCCCCAACCTCGTAGAGAAAGCCTACTGCCATCACCTTCAAGGTCTTCCAGTAACCTAGTCTCCTTGTTGCTTCAAAGAGCAGATAGCGCCTTTTTGGTATTATCACGCCCTCAACATCGAAGGCGATTAGGCGGTTAAGCTTGTTCGCGCTTCGTTTCTTGTCAACCAAGAGTTTTGCTCCTTTTCTTGACAATATGACTTCTCGCCTTGAATAGCTTTCGCGAAAAGAAAACTTCTCTAGTGCTTAGCTTCTAAATTTCAGCTGTTTTTTCTTTGGAGGCCCGATTAAACATTGCCGTATTGACTTGGCAAAGGAAATTCGTGTCCACACTTTGGGCACTTTGCCATGTCGCATTGGACGAGAGAGGGGCATCCTGAACAGGCGAAACTTCTGCCGTAGGTTATGTCAAATGTGAAGCCACATTTGGGACACTGAATGATTCGCTTTGTTTGAGACACAGTTATCACGTGGAAATTGATCTTTAGAAAAACGTTTACCGTGTTTTAAAAATCTTTCTTGGAGAGATTAGATAAAAGTTTAAACAGAGAGAAAGCCAATAAATTAATTGTTCACCAGGTGATTATAACGAAGCCCCGCCGTATTGCTGGTCGAAAGGTAAAGAAAATGCCTAAGGCTTCAAAGGAACAACGGGCTGAAGTCTACAAGGACCACCGCGTCCAGCTGCTTCTCAGCAAGTTTATGAGCGGAGAGCTCAGCAAACTGGAACCTGTTTACGATCCTAAGTTTGGATATACCTATCCGATCGTTGAGAAGATTGTGGGCGACGCCCCAAGTGTCAACGAATTTTTGACGCAACTCTTCGAGGTTGGTGTTCTAAAGAGAGAGCTCTTTGACAAGTTTGTCCGTTGTATACACTGCGGCTCAGCCAGCATTTCTCTCCACTACTGCTGTCCCTATTGCAAGTCGTTTAAAATTGAGAAAAGCTCGTTGATTGAGCATGTTCCGTGCGGGTATATTGATGCTGAAGAACGCTTCAAGAAACAAGACAAGCTTGTTTGCCCAAGATGTCATAGAGAGTTGACCAAGCTTGATGTTGATTACGTAAAAGCTGGGGCGTGGTGTACCTGCAGCGGGTGTGGCAAGAGTTTTGACATCCCTGTCGTGTCCCACTTCTGCCGTGATTGCCATCGAGACTTCACGTTTGAGGAAGCTCTGTACAAAGACGTGTACTCCTATAGTTTGAACGAAGACGTGATGCACGAGGCGGCGCTGAGCTGGACCTTGATCGCTCCGATAAAAGAATTTCTGGAAAGCTGCGGTTTCAAGGTGAAAAGCCCTGGCCTTTTGAAGGGGAGATCTGGCACAAGCCACATGTTTGACGTGACCGCTTCCCGCGGTGGAAAAGATGAGAACATAACCGTAATTGACCTAGCGGCGTCAACTGGCGACTTTGTTTCCGAACAAGCCATCATAGCGATGTTTGCCAAGGTGTACGATATCGCTCCAGACAGAGCGTGCTTAGTCGCAATTCCCAAGATGAGTGAAGACGGGAAGAAGTTGGCAGAACTCTACAAGATCAAACTAATTGAAGCGAAGGATTACAACGAGGCAATAAAAGGCCTGAAGGCTTGTATGAAAAATAGTTTTACTGAAAAAGTATTAAGCAAGAATAAACATAAGGGAGAACAAGCCTGATCGTAAAGGTACACACGCGAGACTTTCGTTTTTGACTACTATGAATCCCAAATACAGATTTTCGAAGAAAGTCAGCTTCCCAAGTAAACTGCGATGTTTCCTCGCTTCGTCACAACTTTAACTGTGTATTGTCCACTGGGCAAGCTGATGTCAGCGCGAGTGTAATTCAAAGTTTCTCCCGAGTTTACAATGATATTTGTGTCGTAACGCTGATGGTTGGTTGAGTTGATGGTCCACAGAGAAACGAGATGAGAGGTTGGAGCACCTTCATTTCTAAAGGTGAATCGGGTTCCGCTGGCTACGATCCTCACACCCAAAAAGTCGATGTCGACAGTCGTCCTAATAGCGTCATTTCCTTCGTCACAAAACTCCAGACGCATCGTACCGTCGTCATGCACGTAACTACGCCACTGATCCGTGAGATTCACGGCGTAATTGTCCCACCGCATTGTAGGCTTGTGACCTGTAGTGGAGTTGAAACCGCTGTCGCTGAACGCGTTCGTTGTCCAGTTGTAGGCCTTCAGGTGCCAGTTTTCTACACTGTCGCTAGCTCTGTATCTCAATTGGATTTCGACGGTTGAAATAGACCATAGGGGGTAAGCTGATACATCGATGATGAAGGTTCCGTTGACATCCAGCCTGTACCTTGGGGGTTTCTCCTCCTCTTGGAATGTTTCCCACCTGTCATCATTGGAAACTTGTGCATCTTCAAAGGTGCCGCTTACGCGACTGCCGATGTTCACCATATATTCGCTCTGGACAACAAACCAAGAAGAGCGGGTGGCGTTGACATGGGTAACATTGGAAATTTTTACGGCTTCCCGCATTTTCTCCCAGTCTAGCTGGTTCATCTGGTAGCTCCATAGAACCACGTTCGACGTGATTGCGATGATGATGACTAGGCTGAGGACGACAACGATTATGTTGCTTAAGCCGCGTCGATCTCGTTTAAGCCGGAGACCTGTAATAGTCCGCAACCTGAGTTCCCCTACTTGTCGCAACCTTAATGTGATATACAGAGTCTGAACTCCAGCCGTAAGCTACATTCAACCAGCCGTGACTGCCTACATCCAACTCAAGCGACGTGGGCAACTGCGCCGC
>CAYGCU010000024.1:0-7957 GCA_964348475.1 uncultured Candidatus Bathyarchaeia archaeon | reverse complement strand
GGGTTAGGGGAGCTGAGCGCCAGAAAACTCAGAGCTGAAAGTCTCTCAAAACTCATATTTCACGGAAGCCCAGAAGCAGAGGTGGAGAAGGCAAAGGTTGCGAAGGTTGTTATTCAGTTTGACAACTCTGACAATCGCATACCCGTAGACACCAGCACAGTAACCATTTCCCGCGAAGTCCACAAGAACGGACAAAGCATCTATCGACTTAACGGAAGAAGAAATCCCAGAACACGCATTGTCGACATACTGTCCATGGCTGGAATTAGCTCCACGGGGCACAACGTGATTGTGCAGGGAACAATCACTCGCATGGCTGAGATATCTTCCTATGAACGCAGGAAGATTATAGACGACATGGTTGGCATAGCTCAGTATGACGCTGAAAAGGCTGAGGCCGAAGAGAGATTTCGAGCCGCCGAGATATCTATTCGAACCGCCATGGGTCGGATAGACGAGGTGCAGAAGAGGGTGGACGATTTAGAGAGGGAACGCAATGAGCTGCTTCGCCACCGTTTCATTCAAGAGGAAATCAAACGATTCGAAGCAATGAAAGTCTCCCACGAAATTTCGGAAACTGAAAGAAAAACTGACGGCCTTTCATCAAAGATCGAGGAGGTCAGAGGCAAGGTTGACAACTTAAAGCGGTTAAGAGAAGAGCATAGAACTCAACGCCGTGAAATCGAAACTGAGTGGAGAAAACTCAGTTCAGAAAAAGTTGAAGAGGGCGGAACACGCGTTCTCGAAGTTCAAATCAACATAGGCGAAATCAGATCCGAGTTAACCGAACTCACAACAAAAATTGGGGCGGGGACAGCAAGCCTTGAAGGGCTCAGAAAAGTGAGAGAAAACAACCTTCAACAACTTGAAGCAATCAAAAATGAAATTGCTGAAAACCGTAAAAGAATTCGAAAACTGAAACGGGTGCATGATCGTCTATCCAAAACGATTGGGACTAAACAATCCCAACACGATGCTATCCAAAACGAGACCACACAGCTTTGGGCAAGCTTAGGTGAAAACAGTGAAAAAATTAGGCACGTTGAGCAGCAGTTAGACAGGCTTTACCAAAACTTCATGGACCTTCGAAGCGATCGCACTAAAAGCCAAACGACAATCAGAGTTCTCTCAGGCAGGCTACACGATCTTAATGCTCGCAAAGATAGATTTGCATCTACACTTAACGAGTTGAAAACGTCCCTCAAAGATCTACGGAACGTTCAGAGTGAACAAAAGACTCGACTCAAGAGCTTACAAAGAACTCTAGACCAAAGGATCATCCAGAAAGGCTCTATAGAGAAAGAAATCACCCAAGCAGGAAAGATCGCGGAGTCAGCTCGAGAGGCGGTTGTCGAATTTATCACTCAGCGGGAACTCGCCGACACCGTTGCGGGCGAGGAAAAAGCTTTGAGAAACATCGAGGAACTCGGAGAACTCGGTGTTATCCCTGGGGTGTACGGTCGGTTTAGAAGCTTGATTAAGATAGAAAGAACTTACAGACAAGCTATAGAAGCAGCAGCAGCCGGTTGGCTGAACTCCATTGTTGTTCAAGATTTTGACACAGCCTTTACGTGCGCCGAAACGCTGAAACGCTTGAAACTCGGCAGAGTGAAGATCATTCCTCTTAAGGAATTGCCAGTTAAATCTGTTAATCCCGCGAAAATCAGAGGGGTGAAGGGGGTTGCCTCTAGGTTTGTTAAGTGTGGAAAACAGTATGAACCCGCCGTAGTTTTCGTTTTTGGAGACACTTTGATAGCAGGGAATAATGAGGCGGCTCTTGCCGCTTCTCGTGACGGCTATCGAGCAGTCACTGTTAATGGAGATCTTTATGAAACTGGCGGAGGAATAGAGAGCGGATACTACCGTTCTCCAATTGATTTTTCCTCCGTCATCCCAAGCGAGTCCGCTGTGAAAAGCTTAGACGAAGCGGTGAGGACCCTCCGAGAGCATCTGACGAGGAGAGAGGGCGAAATGACCAATTTCGAGGAGGAAATCGACAATACTCGATTGCAGATCGCCAGACTAGCCGAAGCCATCACCGCCCTTGAAGGTGAAATCACGCGAATACGCAGGAGCATAAAGCGAACTAAGCGCAATACAAGGCGGGTTGAAAAACTCATTCAACACGTTCAAAGGCAACTTGAAAAGGAAAGGGCGCAGGTAAAACTCCGAAAAGCACAACGCGGAACTCTAAAAAAAGAGATGCAGAACCTAAACAACGAATTGGCCGTACTACGACAGAAAACAGATCCCGGCAGAATCCAAGAAATGGAAATCCAGCGAGAAAAACTGGGCGAAGAAGTCATAGAGGCGAGGCAGAAGCTTATCAGCGTGGAAACCGAACTGTCAACCCTCCGGTCTAAACTCAAAAATGTTCTCGTAACAGCTTCTGGTAACATCAGGATTCAGTTCAGAAAGGTAGACGAACAGCTCTCTATTGTAGAGAGGGAGGTTGAGGACGCACTTCAACAGAAAGAGGAACTTGGACAGGAACTCTCAAAACTTGAAACCGCTAAGGAGGAGCTTTCCCGTTCCGTTTTGACCGCTAGGAAAGAGGCAAAAAAGTTCACATCCCACATTGATGGCATCGACAAGCAACTGCACCGACTAGACGCTGAGTACGAGCGGGCTGACGAATTATACAACCGACTTCAGCTTGAACTCCAAACACTTCAGTTGCGGATGGATCAACATTATTATCTGCTGAAGGAAATTGGTTACGAGGAACCTCTAAAAGTTTCGCCAGATCAGGTATTGGTAGCTGAATCATCTCTCAAACTGATGCGATTTGAGTTGGAGCGCCTCGGAGCCGTTAATCAATTAGCCCACTCGCACTACGCTGAACAAATCTCACGATACAAGGAGTTATCCCTTCGCATGAACGAGCTGGAGAGGGAAAAGCAAGCCATAATCTCTTTCATGGATGAAATTGAACGGAAAAAACGCGAGGTTTTCATGAACGCTTTTAGTCAAATAAACAAAAAATTCGGCGGGTACTTCTCTAAACTCACGGGTGGTGGAGAAGCCGCCCTCAAATTGGAGAAGCCTGACGAACCGTTTGCTGGCGGAGTAGACATGGTTGTCCAGTTCCCTGGCAAGCCTCCGATCCTTGTAAGTGGAGCCAGCAGCGGGGAGAGATCAGTGGCCGCCGTTGCCTACATATTCGCTCTGCAAGACTTTTCACCAGCAGCCTTCTATCTTTTCGACGAAGTTGACGCACATCTGGACGCCTTTCACGTGAGCAGACTGGGAGAGCTGTTGACTGAGGAGTCGGCGAAGTCCCAGTTTCTGGTCATCACTCTCAAGCCCGAGATGGTTAGCAAGGCTGAGAAGGTCTACGGCGTATATGAGCGCAACGGAGTCTCCCACGTGATTTCAACCACTCTGAAGGAGGCTGCCTAGTGTCCTCGTCTGTTACAAAACCTTTCTACTTTCAGCCTCCTTGGAACATACTCTTTGAGCTTCACAAGCTGAGAAGGGTGAGGCCGTGGGACGTGAACATCGCTTTTCTGTTGACTTCCTTTCTCGAGGAAATGAAGAAGAGGGGAGATATTGATTTTAGGGCCTCAGGGGTGGCGCTTGAGTCATCCTCCCTCATATATCTCGTGAAGTCTAAGCTCCTGCTAAAACTGGAGGAGCCCCCAGCTCCCCCTAAACCCCCGCCTGACTTTCTTCCTCCGCCGCTCTTTCTTCCTCTTCGCTACGAATTGACTTCCACAACCATCCAACACCTGTTAGAAGCTTTGGATGAAGTGCTCAAGGGTGAACGATCGCTTGCATTGAAACCTCATCTCGAACCGGTCCTGCCGCCTCCACCAGAATTTCTTCCTCCTATCGATCTATATCTGATGGAGGTCGAGAAAAAAATGGAGACGCTGTATCGCTCTCTCCTCCGGTTCGCTGATAAGGGGAGACTGATTGTCTTCTCTAAGGTCGTAGCCGGAATGGAAAAACTGGAGACCGTTAAAACCTTCATTGTCCTTCTCTTTCTCGCCCAGGCTGGCAAGGTAAGTCTGTGGCAGGAAGAAAACTTCAGCGAGATTTACGTAACCCTCCGCGAGGTCCCGCCCATTGGAGGTCAAGGAGCAGGAATCATCTGAACGGTTTGGACGGGAAAAAGTGAGGCGCAAGTTAGCCTTGATAGAGGCTGCTCTCTACGTGGCTGGTCGCCCCCTAGATTTGAAAACTTTGGGATCGGTGATCAAAACCCGTTCTAAGACGAAAATTAAGATGCTCACAAGCGAACTTAAGAAGAAGTATGAAAATCGTGATACGGCTCTTCAGATCATTGAGCTTGAGGATGAACGGTTTGTTATGCAGCTAAAGGCGGAGTACACGCCGAGGGTTCGAAGGCTGACTATAAGGCCTCTCCTCAGCGTGGGTCCGCTGAAAACACTATCATATATTGCCTATCGCCAGCCAGTGACTCAAACCCAAGTCATCGACGTGAGGGGTCATCACGCCTATAATCACCTCAAAAAGCTGGAAGAACTGGGTTTGATCCACCGAGAAAAGACCGGACGAACCAAAGTGATAGAAACCACCGAATTTTTCGTCGACTACTTCGGCCTGAGTCGTGATGTGCGAACCATGAAGAAACAACTCAAAAGCATATTCGAAGATTCCACTAAGCCTGAATCGTCAACATAAGGGCAATCAATTTTTCTATGCTATATGGGTGAGGAGCTATAGAAAACAATAGCGGAGTCTATAAAGAAAGAGAAGAAAAAAACGCAAAAACCAACGTAGAGTCCACTCGAAGCCAATAAACTTATATTTTGAATTCTTGTAGTCCCAGTCAAGACCAGACAGGAAGAATAGCAAGCTTGTCGGTTTGGCACGGAAACCTACACAAGAAGAAAACCTCAGGCGGCAGGAAGAGAGCGTATCGAATGAAAAGAAGGTTTGAGAAGGGCTCCTTTCCCGCAGAAACCACCTTGGGCAAGCTCAAAAAGAAGACCAGACGCGCACGCGGAGGCGGAGTTAAACCCCGCTTGTTGAAAGCTACCCACGCAAGCCTTTCTGACTCATCCACTGGAAAAACAGAGAAAGTAGAAATTCTCCGTGTCATCAGAAACTCAGCTAACGTGGACTACGACCGTCGAGGAGTGATTACGAAAGGAACCATAATAGAGACCCCTTTAGGCACAGCACGCGTAACCTCTCGCCCAGGACAAAACGGCTCTGTAAATGCCGTGCTTGTTCCCAAAAAGGGCTAGCGCTCCAATTAAAGCGATTCGAAACTTCTAACACCCCACAACAATTAAAACGTCGAAAGTCCAACAAAAGTTGGTGTCGACTTGAGGAAGAGAGACAAGTTTGTCTTGTGGCCCGTTTACTTCGACTCCATCAAAACCAGGTTAGAGGGGCGAAGAGTCCCAAAGAGCCTCGCGGTGCCCGCACCAAAACTTGAAGAACTTCAGAAGGCCGTAAAGCAAGCGGGCCTTCAACACGAAGTTATTGCGGACGCTGGACATCCAAGTTCCCCGTGGCAGAAAACTGGCCTAGTTGTGGTTCCCAAAAGGGATTCAAAAACTCAAATCCTACGAAGAGTTGCTGAGGAGCTTTTCAAAGCTCGCAAGCAAAGCTGAGTTGTGCCAAGATTTTAGAAAGGTTTAAATAAAGCGGTCAGTGCAAACCATTGGCTTTTGTGGGGGGAGGGCTTGCAGAGAATAGGCTGTGTACTACACGTAAGCTCTAGCAAAAACATGATTATTAAGGCGGAAAACCTCCCGCGAATCGGCGATAAAGTGGTGGACAAACACCTTAAGTCTGTGGGAACAGTTTTCGATGTATTTGGACCCACATCCTCTCCATATGTGACAGTGAAACCTAATGTAGGACAACCGCATCATCTCGTTAACCACGTTCTTTATGCCGTCCCCTCCCCTAAGATGAAGAAAAGAAGGAAAAGAAGATGAGTCGAGAAGCTTTCCCTGTACAACCCGCAAAGGTTCGACAATGCCCAGAGTGCGGGAGCAGCCGACTTATGCGTGACTACGAGTGCGCCGAAATCGTATGCATGAACTGTGGGTTCGTCGTCGCCGCCAAACTCACTGACCGAGGACCAGAGTGGCGTGCGTTCGACACTGAACAACGAGAAAAACGAACCCGTGTCGGCGCCCCCCTTACGTTCACAATTCACGACAAAGGGCTTTCCACCATGATTGACTGGCATGATCGCGACATCTATGGAAAGAGGCTTAGTCCTGGCCAAAAAGCTCAGATCTATAGGCTTCGAAAGTGGCAACGTCGCATCCGAGTCTCCGATGCTACGGAGCGAAACCTCGCATTTGCCTTGTCCGAGATCTCCAAGATAGCTAACGCGCTTAACCTGCCCAAAAACATCCTTGAAACTGCCTCCGTTATCTATCGGAAGGCCGTTAAGGAGCGCCTCATCCGAGGAAGATCTATTCAGGGCGTTACAGCCGCGGCCATATACGTGGCTTGTCGACAGTGTGGACTCGCTAGAACCCTCGAGGAGATCGCCCAGGCATCAAACATTAACAAGAAAGAGGTGGGACGCAGCTACAGATTCCTCGTCAAGGAGCTCAACTACTTTATTCCACCCTTAAAACCCAGCCAGTACATCACCAAGTTCTCAAATCAACTCGCTATGCAGGGAAAGGTGGAGGAAATCGCCCACAAAATCCTCGCCACTGCAAAAGAACTTAAACTCACGTCTGGTAGAGGACCCACCGGCATAGCCGCAGCCGCCAGCTACATCGCATCTGTGCTCACCGGCGAACGGAAAACCCAGAGAGAGATCGCTGAAATAGCCCAAGTAACGGAGGTCACGATTCGGAACCGCTACAAAGAGCTAGTTGAGCGTCTCCTATTCGTCATCACCCTCTAACCTTCTTTTTCTCCTCTACCGCTTCTCGAATTATGTACTGAGACTTATGAAGAATTGTATCTCCAAGTTCTGGATCGATGATCATGCTTGCTAGACAGGGGTAAGCGTGATGGGCATTGGCTATCTTGTCTCGAACCCTCTTCTGAGAGGTTTCTAGTTCAATTAGCTTTTCTGCGATGAACCGTGTGGACCCGCAGGGGGCACCTCGTTTGACCTGAACCGTACTAATCAATCCTTTGTTTATCTCTATCTCAAGTTTTGGTCGCCCAAAATGCTCTGCAAACGTGTCTATGTGTAGGTTGCCTGTCTCTTCGAATGAACAGAATGGTTTGGGAAACGCTGATGCAATGCTGATTTCCGCGAGTTCCTTCTGGATCTGTCTCTTTAACCCCGGGCGAATCCAGTTGGGATTGTCGATGGGCGCTATGACAGCTTTGGCCTTCGTTTTCTTTGCAATTATAGGCAGGGTGTACTGCAGGTCCGAGGGCAGCCCCAGGGACAAAATCAGGTCGCACTCTGGCATGCTCTTCGGTAGATACTTCTCAGGGTTATCGAGGACGTCTGCGGGCGGGGACTCAAATTCGTGCACCCAATGGATCCAGTGGGCGAATCCTCTTTTGCAGATGTTTTCTATGATGCGACGTCCGTACACGTCGTCTTTCACGGTCAGAATACACATGCGCATTCGTCGCTTACACCTTGCACAAGTCTACGAGTGGAATAGAGACAGCCATGGAAGCTATTTTCCGTATCGCTTTTATCTATTGTTGAAGCATGAAACGTGTTCCAAGATTACCTTCACAAGATTCTCTTGGAGGTGACGCCGTCAAATTCTAGCGCCTTCACCTCTCCAGTCTTTATGTTTTGAAATAGTACCTTATAGACAGGAGTATAGATTACAGCGCGTTCTGTGACCTCGAAAAGTTCCCGAACAATCCGCTTTATATCCGTTGGCCTCTTAATGATCTTGGATCTGAGGATGCCTACATCTGCGTCAGAAACGATTTCGAGCTTCTTAGCATTCTCGCCGAGTTCAGCTAACATTTTCCTTGGATGTTCTTCAGAGGGAGCGGAGGGTAACTGTTTGAGCGGAACCTCGCG